>CAZITK010000060.1:0-9587 GCA_964542145.1 uncultured Brevundimonas sp. | reverse complement strand
ATTTCGCAGACGCCGAGGGCGCGTCGGTCATCGATCGCAGGGTTGCGGGTCGCGCGCTGAGCCGACTGGAGATCGACGAGGCCGGGCTGGACGCCAATGACCGCCGCTTCCTCAAGGCCCTGATAGAGAACTACGGCGGGGGCCCGGTGGGCATGGACACCCTGGCCGCCGCCATCGCCGAGGCGCGCGATGCCGTTGAGGACGTGATCGAGCCCTATCTGCTGCAACAGGGCTTCATCCAGCGCACCCCGCGCGGCCGCATGGCCTGCGCCCGCGCCTATGGGCACCTGGGCCTGACAGCCCCGCCCCAGCCGGCGGAGCAGGGCGGGCTGTTCGGCAAATGACGATGGTCTCGTCCCACTGATCGTCAGGCTCGAACGGTATCCGGCCTTCTTGGCGTTCGCGTGCACATTTCCTACCAGGGCGCGGCTTCACGAACGGGGGCGAACGCCGTCATGGTGGTCGCGGCGAGTGCGAGGCGCAAGGCTTCGTGTCACGGCCCCTACGTCTGCTGCCGCCCAGCGATTTCCTTGCCGCACGAGTTCACCGCCCTGGGTGACCACGGACTGCCCGCGCTTGCCGACGTCGCCCTAGGCGGGAGGGCGAAGCCCGGCGTCGCGGTGCGCTGACGAGGCGGCCGTGGCGGCGAAGTCGGCGATGATCCCGTTGTAGAGCTCCGCCAGCTCCAGCATGCCCATGTGGTTGGCGTCCTTGACCACCTCCAGGGCGCCGCGCGGGGCCGAGGCAGCGATGGCGCGGCCGGCTTCGGCGCGGGTGACGATGTCCTTGTCCCCGGCGATGACCAGCACGGGGATGTCGAGCTCCCTCAAGGCGTCGGTCGCATCCCAGCGCAGCATGGCCAGGATGCCCCGTGCCTGGGCCGCCGGCGGATTGCGCGTAGCGAGCAGGGTGGTGTGCTCGAGCTGGCTGCGGGTCACATGGCCATCGAACCCGAGCCGATTGGCGAGGTGGGCCATGCCGCTGAGATAGCTCTGCCAGGCGGCGAGCCAGGCGAGCGGATGAAGCAGAATGGTCAGGCGCAGCATGGGCTCGATCACCGGCTTTTGCAGCGCCAGCGCCAGGCGGCTGAGGACCATGGTCCGCAAGGGGTTCGTGTAGGTGGTGTTGAGCAGCACGACCCCCGCGACCCGGTCTCGCACCACCTCTGGCGCGTCTCGAGCGAGGGTCTGGATGATCATGCCGCCAATGGAATGGCCGACGAGCAGGACCTTCTCCGGACCCGCGACGGCGAGCAGTCCGCGCAGCTCGGCCGCCATCGCCTCAAGGCTGATGTCGCGGGCCGGTTGCGAGCGGCCGAGGCCCGGCAGGTCCCACAGGGTCAGGGACAGTCGCGGCCCGAGATCCTTGCGCGCATAGGCCCAGATGGTGCTATCCATTCCCCAGCCGTGGGTAAGAATGGTGGACGTGGCGCCAGCCTGACCGGCCTGTTCGACATAAAGGTTGCTGGTCTGGCCCGCCGGGGCTTGTCGGCCCTCCGCGCGGACCGGCCGGCTAGGCCTGACGTCGTGCCCTGCCAGCAACCCGACGGTCACCCAGCGTCCGAGGAAGGACCAGGCGAGCAGCCCAAGGCCGAGCCAAAGGCGCCAGTCCTGGCGCAGCCGCTCGACCTCGTCTCCGGCCAGGACAACCACCTCGCCGCTCCACCAGCTCCAGAGGAGATAGCCGGATCCTCCAAGGACGATCAGCGAGATCAAGCCAAATACGGTCTGAGCGATGAACAGAAGGGGCAAGGCCTTGTCTCCGATAGTGGCGCTACCCAACCTAACAGCAGGCCTCAAGTTCCCGGATAATCGCTCATGGATACTCCCGCCGTCGGCCGCCTCGAGGGCCGAGAGCACCTGTTGCCCATTCGGGTCTATTACGAGGACACAGACTTCACCGGTGTGGTCTATCACGGCAGCTATGTGCGGTTCTTCGAGAGGGGTCGGTCGGACTTCCTGCGCGCGGTGGGGGTGGCGCACGCCGAACTGCTGACCGGCGACCAGCCGACGGCATTTGTGGTGTCGCGGCTGAACCTCTCGTATCTGAAGCCCGCGCGGATCGATGACGCCCTGGTGGTGCGCACCCGCTATCGGGCCGTGAAAGGGCCGCGTCTGTTGATCGACCAGACGATCGAGCGGGACGACGAGGCGCTGTGCCGGGCCGAGGTCGAGGCGGTGTGCATCCATCTGGACGGACGACCGCGCCGCCCGACGCCGGCGCTGATGAAGGCCGTGGGGCCGTGGTTGACGCAGTCGTGACCGGCCTTGCGGCAAAGCTGGGGCGTGGTTAACCCACCGGCGTGATCGTCGCCCTACAATCGCCATGCGCGGCCGGTCTCACACTCCCGATACCCTCCGCGATTCCCGTTCTCTCGACGAGGCCCCGATGGTCGATCCCGCCGCCGCCCATTCGCTGCTGAACCCGATCAGCCTGTTTCAGCAGGCCGACTGGGTGGTGCGCGCCGTGATGATCGGCCTGGCCGTCGCCTCGCTGTGGTCATGGGCGGTGATCCTGGACAAGGCGGTCCGGTTCTTCCGCATGAACCGCGAGGCCAACGCCTTCGAGGCGGCCATCGGATCGGGCCGATCTCTGGAAGAGATCGCGGCCCAGGCGGGGCCGGACCCGGAGCATCCCCTGCCGCGCATGCTGGTGGTCGCCCTGACCGAGTGGAAGGAGACCCGCGCCAAGGGGCCGATGACCGACACCCAGTCCAACCTGCTGATCTCGCGCATCGACCGCTCGCTGGACGCCCTGATCGCGCGCGAGAGTCAGAAGGTGGAGAACGGCCTGGGCGTGCTGTCTGTGGTGGCGACGTCTTCGCCCTTTATCGGCCTGTTCGGTACGGTGTGGGGGATCATGAATGCGTTCTCGGCCATCGCGGCGCTCGGCAACACCAATCTGACCACCGTGGCGCCGGCCATCGCCGAGGCCCTGTTCGCCACGGCCATCGGTCTGGCGGCGGCGATCCCGGCCTATATGGCCTACAACAAGTTCTCGATCGACGCGGGCAAGTTCACGGGCCGGCTGGAAAGCTTCGCCGACGACCTGCAGTCCGCCGTGGCGCGGCGTCTGGGCAGCCCGAACGCGGCGCCGCCTCCCCCCCCGCCGCCGTCCGACTTCCAGCTGAACCGGAGCTACTAGGCCATGGCGCTCGGAGGCGGGGCCGCGGGCGGCGGCCATGTGCGCGGCCGCAGACGCCCCAAGAAGCGGCCGCTCAGCGAAATCAACGTCACCCCACTGGTGGACGTGATGCTGGTGCTGCTGATCATCTTCATGATCTCGGCCCCGCTGCTGACCGTTGGCGTGCCGGTCGAGCTGCCTCAGACGGATGCGTCGGCGATCGAGACCGACAACGAGCCGATCAGCGTCTCCATCGACCGGATCGGCACCATCTTCGTGGGCGAGAGCGAGACCAGCTATGACGACCTGATCGGCCGGGTGTCGGCCGAGGGCGGCGACAACGCGGCAGAAAAGCCGGTGTTCGTGCGCGCCGACGGCGCCGCCCCCTATCAGGCCGTGGCGCGGGTGATGGCGCGACTGTCGGCGGCGGGTTTCACCAAGATGAACCTGGTCACCGATACGGCGGCGACGGGCGGAGCGGCGGTGCGTGAGGACACGGGCCTGCGCGGAGCGACCGGCTGATCCATGGCGAAGCGGGGCCTGGCCACGGCGGGATCGATCGCGCTGCACGGCGCCCTGATCGGGCTCGCCTTGTTGTCATGGCGGTCCGAAGAGGACCGGCCGGAGCTGAAGATTTCTTCGGTGCCGGTTTCCATCGTCTCCGACGTCCAGATCGCGGCCGCGCCCGCCGACAATCCCGCCGACGAGGTGGTCGAGGCCGAGACCGTGCCCGATCCGGCCCCGACCCCGCCGGAACCGACGCCGCCAGAACCGACCCCGCCCCAGCCGCAACCCACTCCGACACCGCCGCGCAAGACTCCGCCCACGCCCACGCCACGGCCGGCCGAGAAGGCCCGGCCGACGCCGCCTCGTGAGACGCCACGTCCGACCCCGCCGCGTCAGGAGACGCCGCCTCGCAAGGCCCCGCCGCGCGAAGACCCCGGTCTTGATCTCGGCTCCCTCGCTGGCCCGCCGAGGAAGGCGCCGCCGCGCGAGGCGACGGGCGATCGCGGCCAGGGCCAGGCGGCGCGGGCGACGGGGCCGCAACTCGCCAACCTCGCCGGTCAGGTGGACCGCTACTGGGTTCTGAACTGCGATATCCCTGGCGCCAATCAACTGGTGATTCCGGTTCGGGTGACGTTGTCCGAGCAGGGGCGCCTGGTCGGGGCGCCGACCTTGGTGCGCGAGGAAAATTCGGCGGTGTGGCGCGCTTCCGCTGATGCGGTCCTGAGGGCCATGCGTCAGGCGGAACCGTTCGATGTGCCCTCGGATTTCGCCCGTCAGACCATCACCTTCAACTTTCGAACCGATCAGGCGTGCCGCAATCGCTAGCCAGCCGGAAACTCGCCGCAATGGTCCTGATGGTTCGCGCCATCCACACTGTCGACCGACCGCAATTTAGCCGGAGACCCCGAATGCGTAAGCTACTGAAACTGACGACCTGCCTGCTGGCGGCCTGCGTCATTCCTTCGGCGGCGCATGCGCAGCAGCCGCCGTCGCAGGATGGCGGGGTTGAGGTCGACGTGACCTCGGGCGTCCTACGTCCCTATCAGATCGCTATCGCGCCCTTCGCTGGGCCGAACGGGTCGCAGATTTCCGAGGTCATTTCCGGCAATCTCCGGCGCTCCGGCTTCTTCGATCCGATAAATCCGGCCAGCTTCATCGAGACCGGCCTGACCGTCCAGAATCAGCCAAATTTTCCGATGTGGACCAACATCGGGGCCCAGGCGGTCCTCTACGGCTCGGCCGAGCAGGGGCCGGACGGGCGCATGCGCGTGGGCTTTCGCCTGTATGACCCCTATCGCCAGTGCCAGCTGGTGGGCTTCAGCTTCACCGCCACGGGCGAGAACTGGCGCCGAGTTGCCCACAAGATCTCCGACGTTGTCTATCAGCGCCTGACAGGCGAGCCCGGCTATTTCGACACCCGGGTGGTCTTCACCATCCAGGGCGGAGAGGGCGAGAACCGCACCAGCCGTCTGGCGATCATGGACCAGGACGGCTACAGCCCCACGCCGCTCAGCCAGGACGCAACCGAACTGATCCTGACGCCGCGCTTCTCGGCCAATTCCAACGAGATCACCTATGTGGCGCTGGGGCCGGACTATTCGCGCATCTATCTGCTGAACCTGAACACCGGCCGGCGCGAGAGCCTGGGCGAGTTCGAGGGCCAGCTGCTGGCGCCGCGCTTTTCCCCGGACGGGTCCAGGATCGCTTTTTCCATCATCCGCGGCGGCAACACCGACGTCTATGTGATGGATCTGCGCTCGCGCCAGCTGTCTCGCCTGACCAGCGATCCCGGCATCGACACCTCGCCGTCGTTCAGCCCCGACGGCTCGCAGATCGTCTTCACCTCCGACCGATCCGGCTCGGCCCGGCTTTACGTGATGCGCGCCGACGGCTCCGGCCAGCGACCGATCTCGCGCGGTGGCGGCAGCTACACCGCCCCGTCGTGGAGCCCGCGCGGCGACCTGATCGCCTTCACCAAGCAGCAGGGCGGGCGTTTCCACATCGGGGTGATGAACGCGTCGGGCGGGGATGAACGCATCCTGTCGTCCAGCTACTTCGAGGAGGGCCCGTCTTGGGCGCCGAATGGTCGCTACATCATGTTCGCGCGCCAGGAGCGAGGCGGCGGGACGCGACTGTGGATGGTCGACGTCACCGGCCGCGTGGTCGGACAGGCGGCCTACGCCGGGGCGGCGGGGGATCCGAGCTGGTCGCCGCTCCTCGACCCGCCGCCGGCCAATCTGGGCCTGAATCAGAGCCCGGACAGCTGCCCGAGCTGACATTGTTCGGCGGGACGGGAGCCGATCCCCTCAACTGTGCGTTACCGAGGCTGGCCGCCACGGTTTGGCCTGAGTATGCAGCGCTACAGCCAAGCTATCCAGACCGGAGAGATTCATGCTCACGACCCCCCGCAACAAGATCATCGCCCTGAGTGCCGTCAGCCTGGCTGTTGTCGCTCTGTCGGCCTGTACCTCGCGTCCGCAGCCTCCGGTCGATGACGGTTATCCGACCCAGCCGCCTGCGACCCAACCGACCGGCCCGACGGCGCCCACTGGCCCGGTCGATCCCGGTCCGATGGGCCCGGCTCAGCCAGGCTCGGTCCGCGACTTCGTCGCCACCGCCGGCGATCGCATCTATTTCGAGCTGGACAGCTATCGCGTCAGCTCCGAGGCTGGCCAGCGCCTGAACGCGCAGGCCCAGTGGCTGCAGCGCTATCCGAACGTGACCGTTCGGATCGAGGGCAACGCGGATGAACGCGGCACGCGCGAATACAACCTCGCCCTGGGCGCCCGCCGCGCCGAGGCGGTGCGCACCTATCTGGTCGAGCGCGGCGTCGCGCCGAACCGCATCAACACCATCTCCTATGGCAAGGAGAGGCCGATCGCGACCGGATCCAACGAGGACGCCTGGGCGCGCAACCGCAACGCCCACACTGCCATCGTGTCGGGCGCGCCACAGTAAGAGCGACTGGCTAGCGAGATCGGGACGCGCCCGATTGGCGCGTCCCTACCTCATGTTGGATTGCTGTCGCCGGCTGTGAAGTAGGCCTTGGGCATCGACTGCTGGCGCGGCAAAAGACGGGTTGGCCTGAGCGTCTGCCTTGCGACGGTTGCAAATCAGTGGGAGCACAGGTGTCATGAAGAACAAGACTCCTCTCCGCTATCTGATCTTACCGGCCCTCGGAATCGCGCTCTCGGCTGGGGCGGTGATCGCCCAGCAGGTCCCAGCGCCGCCGGCCATCGAATGGACCCCACGCCGCCTGGACCAGCTGGATCGTAATGTTCGTCGGCTGGAGCGCGCCCTGACCCAGAGGAACGCCGCCGGCGCGCCGGTGATCGTAGAGACCGACCCGGAGGTCGTGACGCTCCAGGCGCGGGTCGACGGCTTGGACCGCCGCCTGCGCGACATCGAGGCCACCGTCCAGCGGATCAACGGCGACAACGAGCGGCTGACCTTCGCTCTTGACGAGGCCCAGCGCGACAACGAGGCGATGCGCGCACTGCTGACGAATGCGGATGAGCGACTGAGCCGCCTGGAGGCGGTCCTCCAGGCCCAGGCCGAGGCCGACGCCCCGATCGAACCCAACTCACCCAGCGGAGATCCGGCCGCCGACTTCGCCGCCGCCCAGCGTCTGACCGCCTCGGGCGACGCCGCGCGGGCGCTTCGAGCCTGGGAGGTGTTCGTGGTCACCTGGCCAGAGGAATCCCAGGCGCCGGAGGCCAACTATCGCCTCGGTGACGCGCGTTGGCAGGCAGAGGACGCCGAGGGCGCGGTCCAGGCCTACGCGTCTTCGTTGCGCGGTTGGCCCCGTGCGCCCTGGGCCGCGGACGCCACCATCAAGCTGGCCACGGCTCTGGAGGCCTCCGACCGCGCCACCCAGGCCTGTCAGGCGCTGGGTGAATTTGGCCGCCGTTACGCCGAAGGCGCGACAGCGGCGCAGCGCAGCCGCGCCACCCAGGTCGCCAATCGCGCGGAATGCGACTGACGGACCCGCTGGCGGCAGTTCTCAACCCGCGGCTCGACGCTCGAGTGTCGGGCGTCGACCGTCCTATCACCCTGGCCCTGTCCGGCGGCGGCGACTCGCTGGCCCTGATGCATCTCGCCGCCGATTGGGCGCGAGCGCGGGGACAGACGCTGATCGCCCTGACGGTGGATCACGCCCTGCATCCCGACAGTGCTCGATGGACGGCCGAGGCCGGGCGCATCGCCCAGTCCCTCGGCCTCGACTGGCGCTCCCTGACCTGGACTGGCGTCAAGCCCTCCACTGGTCTCGCAGCGGCGGCGCGGCGGGCGCGGCACGCCCTGCTGGCCGAGGCGACGCGCGTGGCGGGCGCGCGCGTTCTGCTGATGGCGCATACGGCCGACGACGTCGCTGAGGGCGACTTGATGCGGGCGCGCGGTTCGACCCTGGGGCGACTTAGCGAATGGTCGCCGTCGCCGGTCTGGCCGGAGGGGCGTGAGGTGATGCTTCTGCGCCCGCTGCTCGCCACTCGACGCGACATTCTACGCTCCTGGCTGAGAGAACGGGGAATCGCCTGGCTCGACGATCCCGCCAACGCCGATGAACGCCAGCCGCGCATCCAGGCCCGGCGCGCCATCGTCCGCCGCGACACCCTTGCCGTACCGACCGGCCGGCCGGCCGGACCGATCAGTCGAGCCTCGCCTGAGGAAGGTTTCGCCGGCCTCATCCGCCTGCGGCGCGATTGCAGCGCCACCGATCTGGCGGCGGCCATGGTCTGCGCCGGCGGGGGCGAGACCCCACCCCGAGGTCGTCGTCTGACCGCCCTTACCGAGCGTTTGCGCCGACCGGGCGCCGTCGTGGCCACACTATCGGGCGCCCGGATCACGGCCGACGGCGCCGGCCTCGCGATCCATCGCGAGGCCGGCGAGGCGCGGCGCGGCGGCCTTGCTCGCCTGTCTCTGAACGCCGGCGAGCCAGCGGTATGGGACGGGCGATACGAGATCGCCGTGGACCGCGCCGGTCTGACTGTCGCGCCGCTGAAAGGCCTGGCGAGCGCGCTCGCCGCCGGCGACCGCGCCCTGATCGCGAGCCTGCCCGCCGCGGTCCGGCCATGCCTGCCGGTCCTGATCGGGGACGCCTTGGAGCGCCCGGTTCTTGCATGGCGGGCCGCGCGCGTGCGTTGCCTGGTTCCCGGCCGCTATTTCCGGGCGGTGGGCGGATCGACGCAGGCGGGCGATCTGGAGGCTCCGACCGATGGCGAAATGGCGCCGGGCTCTCTATCTCGCTAGATTGAAACGATCGCCGCGCCGGCCGAGGGCCCAAGCGCGCGCTTGACAGAGGACCGCGATGAACCTTCGCAACCTGGCCATTTTCGCCGCCATCCTGATGGCGTTGGCCGCGCTTTACACGGTGATGCCCGGCGCCCAGACCATGGGCAAGACAGGCGGCGCCGCGACGTCGGGTCCGGTCGACCTGTCCTATTCGGAGATGATGCAGCGGGTGGCGGCCGGCGAGGTGACGTCGGTCAGCCTGCGCCGGGACAAGATCGAGGGCGTGCTGACCGACGAGAGCGCGTTCCGCTCGGTGGTGCCGGCCGGGACCATGGACCTGGCCAAGGAACTGGACGCCGCGGGGGTCACGGTGGAGGCCAAGCCCGCCGACAGTCCTTGGTGGACGGGGCTGATCTCGACGATCCTGCTGTTTGCTCTGATCATCGGCTTCTGGATCTTCATCATGAACCGGATGCAGGGCGGCGCGCGCGGGGCGATGGGCTTCGGCAAGTCCAAGGCCAAGTTGCTGACCGAGCACAAGGGCCGCAAGACCTTCGAGGACGTGGCCGGCGTCGACGAGGCAAAGGACGAATTGAGCGAGATCGTCGACTTCCTCAAGGACCCGGGCAAGTTCCAGCGCCTGGGCGGCAAGATTCCCAAAGGCGCGCTCCTGGTCGGTCCTCCCGGCACCGGCAAGACGCTTCTGGCCCGCGCCGTGGCGGGGGAGG
>CAZITK010000059.1:0-9618 GCA_964542145.1 uncultured Brevundimonas sp. | reverse complement strand
CGGCATGCCGAAGGCGTCCCAGCCCATCGGGTGCAGGACGTCGAACCCTTGCGCCCGCTTCAGCCGGGCGACGACATCGCCCATGACATAGTTGCGAGCATGGCCCATGTGGATGTTCCCGCTGGGATACGGAAACATTTCAAGGACAAAGTACTTCGGCCGGCCGGTGTCATGATCCGGCGCGGTAAAGGCCTGGGCTTCGGCCCAGCGAGCCTGCTGGCGGGGTTCGGCCGTGGTGGGATCGTAGCGCGCCATCAGGTGGGGAGACTTTCAGGCAAGAGAGGCGGGCAGGTCTTTCAGCGGGATCGGACCGTCGACAGGTTCAGTTGGCGCGCGCGGGTCAGGATAGCGTTCTCCAGATCCGTTTCAGTCTGTGCGGCGACTGGTTGGGCGATCCACTGGCCAGAGGCGTCGCGCACTTCCTTGGTCACCGAGACGTTCAGCGCGTCGGCGCGCAGGCGCGTATCGAGGATGAAGACCGTGGCCTTGAACCGCTCGTTCGGCGCTTCGGCCGTGGTGTGCCAGTCGTAATTGATCACCCCCCCCCACGGATCGGCGGTCAGCAGGGGCATGAAGGCCAGGGTGTCCAACGAGGCGCGCCACAGATGGGCGTTGACGCCGATGCCGGCGGTGCTGGTCGTCGGCTCCGGCGCCGATCGGCCGAAAGGATTCAGCGACCCGCATCCCGACAGCATGACGCCGCTGGCGAGCAGGGCGACGATCGCACCGCGAACAATGGCCATGGATGAAGCTCCGTCTGATGTCATCACGCCTCGACTCCGTCCAGGAAGCGGCGGGGCCCTGGCTTAAGGCTCTATAGCACGGCGAAATCGTGGCCTGACAAGCGAGCGGGGCCTTAATGAGTGACGCGAAGGCCACAGGCCTTCCGCCAAGAGTCGCGGAACCCGGAATGTCAGCCGCCGTTGCGTTGACCGGGTGTTCGTGCGGTGTCTAATCGCCACGCTCGCAGTCGGATTTGGACATGCGGCGAGGCTATGGTCGTCGCGTCCCGGAGATCGAGACGCCGGGCCGAGGGTTGGAAATGCGGGTTTGCTCCGCGATCACGGCAGTCGCCTTGGGTCTGGCCTTCGTCGCTGGACCGTCCAACGTGTCCGCGCAGCAGCGCATGGGCCCTGAGGATCCGCGTCTGGCCGGCGACAGCCGCGCTTTTTCTGAAGAGCGCTCTCTGCCACGTCGCACTCTGTCGTGGCTTCGAGACCGCGTGGGGTTGAATGTTGATGTCGAACCGGTCGGTCCGCAGGTAACCGCCGGCCGTCCTGAAGACGCTCGCCAGCTGAACGATGTCGAGGCCGGCGCCTATTACCGCGTCTCTCCGCGCTTGCGGGTGGGGGCCGCGGTGCCGCTGTCGCAGAACGAGGTCGATACGCGCGCCAGCGAGGCTGACCGCCGAACCCAGCCGCGTGTTCGGCTGGAGACGATCTTCAAGTTCTGAGCCCCCCGGCCTGAGACGGGCCGAAGGCCGCCTGGATCGCCGAGACCGCCGCTACTCCGCACACGCCCGTGCCCCCGAGGCTCTTGATGTTTTCAACGTCGAGCCCGCCGAGCGCATAGACTGGAACGCTGCTGGCTTGCACCGCGCTGGCCAGGCCCTCGCGACCGAGTAGCGGTCCGCTCGATGCGCCGCCCGGTTGAAACACTGGTGAGACGACCAGGGCATCCAAGGCCCCGGTTCGGGGGGGAGGCCCAGATCCGGGATGCCAGGCGGCGGTGATTCGCCAATCGGGCTGCCTCGAGCGTAGCTCTGTTGCACGGCCCGCGTCGCGTTCTGCGAGATGAATCCCATCGGCGACCACGGCCTCGGCCAGCGCCGCATCCTGGCCGATCAGCAACAGAACGCCGGATTTACGCGTCGCATGGCGCAGGCGGCGGGCCGTTTCGGCCGTATCGGGTCGGCCGAAGCCGCGGTGGACGACCGCCGCGCCGCGCGGCAGGGCGCTGGCAGCGATCCACGGGCACGGCGTTCGCGTCGGATCGGTGAAGAAGAGCAAGGGCGGCAAGGGTGAGCCGACGTCCGCCGCCAGACTTTTGGCGGCTCGCCACAGCCGCTCGGCGTCGCTATTCAGGGCCATGGCCCAGACCTCCTGCATCGCCCAGGCGCTCACCGACGCGCGCAGCCGGATCGCCAAGGTCGAGCGCGTCGCCGGGCGCCCAGCAGGCGCGGTCACCCTCACCTGCGTGGCCAAGAGCCAGCCGCCCGAAGCCATAGACCAGGCCTTGGCCGCCGGCCAGCGGGTGTTCGGCGAGAACCGGGTGCAGGAGGCCCAGAGTCGCTGGGCCGCTCGTCAAGAGGTCGATGGCCTGCAGCTGCGCATGATCGGGGCGTTGCAATCCAACAAGGCGTCCGAGGCCGTGGCTCTGTTCGACGTCATCGAAACCCTGGACCGGCCCAGCTTGGCGCGCGCATTGGCCGTTGCCGTGCAGAAACAGGGCCGCTCGCCAGAGCTTTTGATCCAGGTCAACACCGGGGCGGAGCCCCAGAAGGCCGGTGTCCGGACTGGCGAGGCCGATGCCTTCATCACGACCTTGAGGCGTGACTATGGGCTCTTACCCGCCGGCCTGATGTGCATCCCTCCGGCCCAGGAGGAGCCGGCCATGCATTTCGCGCTGCTTCGCCGCATCGCGGATCGAAATGGCCTGGGCGCGCTTTCCATGGGAATGAGCGACGATTACCTCACTGCGGTCCGCTTCGGCGCCACCCATGTGCGGCTGGGCTCAGCCGTCTTCGGGCCGCGATCGCACGTCGTCGGCTGATCTTCCCGGCCGCGCCGCCTTTGCGGCGGCCCTGAAATCAAGGCATTCTCCCCGCATGGCCCGATCCAAGACCATCCTCATCATCGACGACGACGCCGAGTTGCGCGAGGCCCTGGCGGAGCAGCTGGAGATGTACGAGGAATTCGCCACCCGCGAGGCTGGCATGGCGGCGGAGGGCGTCGCCTTGGCTCAGGAACTTCGTGCCGACCTGATCCTGCTGGACGTGGACCTGCCGGACATGGACGGGCGCGAGGCGTGCCGCATGATGCGAAAGGCCGGAGTCGCTGCTCCGGTGATCATGCTGACCGGCCAGACGACGGACGCCGACACCATTCTGGGACTCGATTCGGGGGCCAATGATTATGTGCCCAAGCCCTTCCGCTTCGCTGTCCTGCTGGCTCGCATCCGTGCCCACCTGCGCAGTCATGAGCAGTCAGAGGACGCGGTCTTCACCGTCGGACCCTACGAGTTCCGGCCCGCCGCCAAGGCCCTGACGGACGCTCAGGGTCGGAAGATACGGCTCACCGAAAAAGAGACCAATATCCTGAAATACCTCTATCGGGCGGGGGCCAATCCGGTGTCGCGCGAAGACCTGCTGACGGATGTGTGGGGCTATAACGCCGGCGTCACCACCCACACCCTGGAGACCCACATCTACCGACTGCGACAGAAAATCGAGGCGGAGCCGGGTCAAGCACGGTTGCTGATCACCGATGCCGGCGGCTATCGCCTCCAGCCCTGATCGGATCAGGGCCGGCGCGCGATCTCTCCGGCGATGACGCGGCTCGCGGCGTTGACCACGGCGGCGATGCGCAGGGCGGCCTGGACCTGGACGCTGGTCGCGCCGTGCTTGCGCAGCTCGGTCTCGTGCGCGTCGAGACAGGCCCCGCAGCCGTTGATCGCCGAGACCGCCGTTGACCACAGCTCGAAATCGACCTTTTCCACGCCCGGATTGGCGATGATATTCATGCGCAGGCGGGCGGGCAGGGTGCGGTACTCCTGATTGTGCATCAGGTGCAGCGAACGATAGTAGATGTTGTTCATGCCCATGATGGCGGCGGCGGCGCGGGCTGCGTCGGCGGCGGCCTCATCCAGATGCGGCGCGGCGGCGGCCTCAACCTGGCGGATTACCTCGGGCGTCCCCACCGCATGGGCGCTGGCCAAAAAAGTTCCCCACTTCTGCGCCTCGCTAAGCGCCGTATCGGTCGCCAGCGACGACAGATTGAGAGAGATGTCCTTGGCGTAGGACGGGATAAGGTCGCGCAGGGCGTCGATGGACATTTTTGGGTTCCCTTCGGGAAGCGGCTATCGCTCGCGACGCGGTTGCTCGCTGCTTGAGCCGTATACAGGTTCGCGCATGGGCCGGGTGCTCGTGAGCAGTGCTAGTGAGTGGAAGGCGAACACGTCCAATCTCACTAGCACTCTTCACCGCTTTACGCCGCCAGGGTCTCGCCGCCGAGCGGGCGGTTGCAGGCGCACAGTTCGTCAGTCTGAAGGGCGTCGACCACCCGCAGGGTGTCAGCCGGGGCGCGGCCCACGTTCAGGTTTGTCACATAAACGTGCTGGATGACGTTGTGCGGATCGACGACGAAGGTCGCGCGAAGGGCAACGCCTTCTTCTTCGTCCATCACGCCCAGAGCCCGGGCCAACTTGCCGCCGTTATCGGCGAACTGCCAAATCGGAAGCTTGTTCAGGTCGGCGTGGTCACGGCGCCAAGCCAGCTTGGTGAATTCATTATCGGTCGAGCCGCCCAGAACAACGGTGTCACGATCTTCGAATTCACGACCCAGGCGGGCGAACTCGGCAATCTCGGTGGGGCAGACGAAGGTGAAGTCCTTCGGGTAGAAGAAGATGACCTTCCACTTCCCCGAGAAGCTTTCCTGAGTGATCGGCTCGAACGCCGAAACGCCGTTTTCCTCGTGCGAGTTGAAACCTGGCTTGACGCCAGTGATCTTGAAATCGGGAAGGGTCTGGCCGACGCCCAACATGGCGAACTCCGTGTGTGTCAATGAATCGGCGCCACGGGGGAGCGCGGTCGCCGCCCGAAAGACATGGCGGCCCCTCTGCTCGAAGTCAAATCGATCTTCTTGCGGTCGAAGATAGATTTTTATTATGATTAGGCCCTGAAGTTTTCCTACTCGTCCCTCCCTGGAGATCATGCAGTGCTGCCGACCTTGCGCCAGTTGCAGTACCTCAAGCTCCTGGCGGAGCACGGCTCGTTCAGCCGCGCCGCCGAGGCCGCGCATGTCAGCCAGCCGGCGTTGAGTAGCGGCGTTCAGGAACTAGAGCGCGTTCTGGGGGCGACTGTCGTGGAGCGCACGCGTGGCCGGGTTCAGCTCACCCCCGTGGGCGAGGAGACGGTGCGCCGGGCCACCGACGTTCTGGCCCGGACCGAAGATCTGGTTGAGGCGGCCATCAACGCTGGAAGACCGCTGTCCGGTCGGTTCCGGCTCGGGGTGATCCCGACGGTGGCCCCTTTCCTGCTGCCGGCTCGGCTCCCGGGGCTGGCGGACGCCTATCCCCAGCTGAAGTTGTTCCTGCGCGAGGATCTGACGTCTCGGTTGATCCAGGCGCTCAAGGCCGGGACGCTGGACGCGGCGGTCATCGCTCTGCCGTATGACCTCACCGGGTTGGAAAACGCCCCGATCGGCGAAGACGAGATTCTGGCCGCAGCCCCTGCGGATCACCGGCTGGCGGCCCACAGCATGCTGGCCCCCGGCTTGCTCAAGGCCCAGGATCTGATCCTTCTGGAAGACGGCCACTGTCTGCGTGACCAGGCCCTGGCCGCTTTCGATATCGAGGCGCCGCGCGGCGAGGACGTTTTCGCCGCCACCAGCCTGCATACACTGGTCCAGATGGTCGGCTCGGGCCTCGGCGTCAGCTTCCTACCGGAAATGGCGATCAAGGCGGGGCTGGCGGACACCTCGGCCGTGATCGTCAGAAGGCTGCAGGGCGATCCGCCGCGGCGGCGCATCGTGGTCGCCTGGCGCTCGGGCTCCAGCCGGGCGCAGGAGGCGCGGCTGCTGGCCGAGGCGCTGAAGCTGGACTGAGGCGACTAAACCCGGATATCGACCAGGCGACCGGGACGGCCCCAGGGGGCGGGGCTTTCGGAGACGAGAGCCTCAGTCGGCGCGGCGGCGCGGTTCGCGGCCTCGGGAGCGGCGGTGGCTGGCCGAGCCACGGGCGCGGGCGGCTGCGCCGCGTCGAGCGCGGCGCGGAAAAAGGCCTTGCGCGCCTCGACGCCCTGCGCCGTCAGAGCGCCGGGCGTTTGAGCAAGCGGAATGGGCAAGGGCGTGGGCCGAATCGGCGTCATGCGATCATGGTTAACGACAAATTCCCGAAAATGGGTTAACGCCCGGGAGAAGGACGGCGCGTCGTCTCCAGCGGGGCCGTCAGCCACTCCAGGTCGGTCTCGTCGCTGATGACGCCCGAAATCTTGCCGACCACGATCCCCTGCGCGTCCACAGCGAAGCTCTCCGGTACGCCGGAGATGCCGAGATCGAGGCCCAATCGCCCCTCGCGGTCCACCAGAACCAGGGCGAACGGATCGCCCAATTCCTCGAGGAAGCGGCGGGTGTCCTCAGGATCGTCCTTATAGGCCACCCCGACCACGCGAAAGCCCCGGGCCTGCAGCGCCATAAGCTGGGGATGTTCGATGCGGCACGGCGCGCACCAGCTGGCGAAGACATTGATCACCACGGGACGGCCGACGGCGGCGGTCTTGAGGTCCAGTTCGCCCTCGCCGGTCAGCAGCGGCATGGCGGTGGCCGGCAGCGGCTGGCCGATCAGGGCGTCGGGCCGATGCTCGGCGGTGTCGCGCTGGAGGGCCCAGAAGGCGAAGACTGCCGCCAGGGCGGCGAGGACGGCCAGGGGCGCCAGGGCGATGATCTTCTTCATCGGCGCTCTTCGTCGTTCATGGCGCGGGACCAGCGTCGCGCCGAGGACATGGCGCGGATCGCGACGAAGGCCAGTCCCGTCAGGCTGATCCCCCAGGCCGGCCAGACGAAGGCGGCGTAGGCGCCCATGTCTAGGATCGCGCCGCTCACGCGAGGGCCGCTCGGCGCTGGCGCAGCGCGAGCACCCGGCGCCGCGTCACCTCGGTGCGGATGGCGGTCAGCCACACCGCCAGGAAGAACAACCCATAGGCCGCCATCATGGTCAGCAGCGCCGGCAGGAAGGCCGGATCGACCGAGGTTCCTTCGGAACGGATCAGCGACGCGGGCTGATGCAGGGTGTTCCACCAGTCGACCGAGAAACGGATGATCGGCAGATTGACCAGGCCGACGAGCCCCAGCACCGCCGCCGCCCGCGCGGCCCTCTGCTCGTCGTCGATGGAGGCACGAAGGGCCATGTAACCGAGATAGATCAGCAGCAGCACCAGGACGCTCGTCAGACGAGCATCCCATACCCACCAGGTTCCCCACATGGGCCGGCCCCACAGCGCCCCGGTGATCAGGGCCAGGGCGGTGAAGACGGCGCCGGGCAGGGCCGCCGCCTTGGCCGCCGCATCGGCCAGGGCATGGCGGAACACCAGGGCGAAGAAGCTGGAGACCCCCAGCGCCGCATAGGCGCCCATGCCGAGCGTCGCGGCCGGCACATGGACGAACATGATGCGGACGGTCGAGCCCTGCTGATAGTCCTCGGGCGCGGTGAAGCTGAGCCAGATTCCGAGGAGCAGCAGCACGCCGGCCGCCGCCCACAGCACGGGCGTCAGCGGGCGCGTGAAGCGCATGAACCGGTCGGGATTGGCGAGGCCGAACATTCGCCGGGGTGTTTAGGGCTCAATCGCGCCAGACGCCATATGGCGATCGCGACGAGACGGCGTTGGACGCGACCGGCGCCCGGCGCTAGCTTGGCCGTATGAGCGACATCATCGTAAAGGACAGCAACGGGACTCCGCTTACCGACGGCGACAGCGTGATCCTGATCAAGGACCTCAAAGTGAAGGGCTCGGGCGGGGTGACCCTGAAGCGCGGCACGGTGGTCAAGAAAATCCGCCTGACCAGCGACCCCGACGAGATCGAGGCCAATGTCGAGCGGGTGCGCGGCCTGGTGCTGAGGACCGAGTTCGTTCGCAAGGCTTGAGGCGCTCAGCCCTGGACGTTCCTGACCCCCGCCGCGCAGGCCAGGGGGCCGAGCGCAACGGCGAACAGAGTGTAGGCTCCGAGCAGGACCAGGGCCTGGAGCGGCGACTGGCCCTGGGCGGCCTGGGCCAGGGCGCCGCCGCCAAAGATCACCGGCGGGATGAACAGGGGCAGCACGATCAACGCGATCAGGAGACCGCCGCGTCGGGCGCCGATAGCGAGCGCGGCCCCGAGCGCCCCGGTGAAGCTGAAGCCCAGACCGCCGATCAGGCCGACGATCAGGACGAGCGACGTGAGCTGTGGTTCGAGGCCCAAGGCGAGTCCGGTGACTGGGGCGGCCAGAGCCAGCGGCAATCCAGTCCCCAGCCAGTGGGCCAGGGCCTTGATCGCGCAGACCGCCTCCACAGGCAGAGGGCCAACGGCAAGCAGGTCCAGCGCGCCGTCCTCGTGATCGCGCTCGAATAGCCGCTCGAGGCTAAGCAGGCTGGCCAGGGCCAGGGCCACCCAGGCGATAGCGGCGGCCAGCGGCGCCAGACGGTTAGGGTCGGCGCTCCCCGCCAGCGGAATCAGGGTGGTCAGGACGGCGAGGAAGCCCACAGCCACCAGCGGTCCGCCGCCGCCGCCCCAGGTCAGGTCCAGCTCGCGCCGGAACAGGACGGCAGCGGCCCTCACGTCAGATGCCCGAGGTCGAGGCCCTCGGCCGGGATCGGCAGGGGGTCGTGGACGGCGGCGAGGATCGCGCCGCCACCCGCCAAATGGTGGTTCATCAGCTGACCCAGCGTATCGCGCCAGCGGGCGTCCAGAGGGGCGAACGGCTCGTCCATCAGCCACAGAGGGCGCGGGGCGGCGATCAGGCGCGCCAGGGCCAACCGACGGCGCTGGCCGGCGGACAGCTTGCGGGTCTCCAAGTCGAGCAGGGGCGCGAGACCGAGCGTCGCGACGGCCTGGCTGAGGCCTGCATCGTCCGCGCCCAGCCAGCGGGCCTGAAAATCCAGTTCGTCGCGAGCCAGGCGCGGGCCTTTCAATCCGTCCTGATGGCCGAGAAGGTGCAGACGATCGCGCGCCTCGGCGGGGGCGCTGTCGATGAGGATGGCGCCGGCGTCGGGGCGGATGAACCCGGCCACGGCGCGCAGCAGGGAGGTCTTGCCCGCGCCATTGGCGCCGGTCAGGGCGATGGCCTGACCGGGCGCGAGATCGAACGACAGGTCTCGGAAAAGCCGTCGCTCGCCACGCGACAAGGAGAGGCCGGCGACCTTCAGCATCGGCGGAAGGATCGGAACATGAGAACCCTTCGCAATGTCTCTGTCGACAAGGCGGATACATGGACGGAGCGGCCGGGCGTCGCTATATCGGCGATCGCCGCAGCAGGCTGTCGCCGCGCGCCCTGGGGACCTGTGTGCCCCGAGGCAGTTCGCGCGATGGCGCAACCGGATTGTCGGGCGGCGTTGACCAGAGGACTCCCCCATGCCGTCGATCGACAGCCTCAAGACCCGTCAGGATCTCTCCGTCGGGCGTAGGAAGTACGCCTATTACAGCCTTCCCGCCGCCGAGGAAGCGGGGCTGGCCGGGATTTCCCGCCTGCCGCGCTCCATGAAGGTGCTGCTGGAGAACCTGCTGCGCAACGAAGACGGGGTCTCGGTCACCGAGGCCGACCTCAAGGCCGTGGCCGCGTGGCTGGAGAACCGGGGCTCGGTCGAACACGAGATCGCCTTCCGCCCGGCGCGGGTGCTGATGCAGGATTTCACCGGCGTCCCGGCGGTGG
>CAZITK010000058.1:0-9681 GCA_964542145.1 uncultured Brevundimonas sp. | reverse complement strand
GGGTCGGGTTCGGTCTTCAACACCAAAGCGGAAAGCGGACATTCCATGAACCGTCCTGGAGCGGACGCCCCCATGGGCTGTTAGGGGTGGGTTGCGCACATCGCCTGGATGGGACGAGCCCGGGCATGACGGAGATGGGACGACGAGCCCGCGTACGCCGCCCTGCTCGGCGACGCGCGGCGCCCTTCTACCGCTCCCGGCCAGGACCCCTCGAGTGGCGGCGGTGAGCGCCGGCCCCAAAGGTTACAGCTCGGTCATTTGTGCGCCTGACGCCGCCCCCCTATGCTCGCGCGCCGGCCGATCCTGGCCGTCCTCCCTTCGCCGCCTCGGGGCCCATGAAGCAGTTCTTCCTCACCATCGCCGGCGTCTTCGCCGGGCTGATGCTCTTCTTCGTCGTCCTGCCGATGCTGTTCATCGTCGCGGCCGCCAGCGCGGCCCAGCCGACCCTACCGGCCCGCTCGGTCCTGGAAATCGACCTGCGCCGGGGCCTCAGCGATCAGGCCCCGACCAATCCCTTCGCCGCCCTGGGCGGGTCGGGCCTGTCGGTCATGGGGATCGTCGACGCCCTGGCTCAGGCCCAGACGGATAACCGCATCAAGGGGGTGCTGATCCGCCTGCCGGAGATGGGGATGAGCCCGGCGTCGGCCGACGAGCTGCGCCAGGCGGTCGATCGCTTCGAGGCTTCCGGCAAGCCCATCGTCGCCCACAGCCAGGGCCTGTATCCGATCGGAGCCTCGGTCTCGACCTATATGCTCGGCGCCGCGGCCGGCGAACTGTGGATGGCGCCGACCGCTCAACTGGGCGCCACCGGCCTGTCGATCGACGACATCTTCCTGGGCCGCGCCTTCGATCGCTTCGGCGTCCAGCCGGAGTTCGAGCAGCGCCATGAATACAAGAACGCCGTCAACACCCTGAACCAGGGCGACTACACGCCCGCCCACCGCGAGGCCCAGACCGCCTGGATGACCTCCATCTACGAGGCCTCCCTGGCCGCCGCCGCGGTTGGCCGGGGCGTCGAGCCCGAGGCGCTGCGCGCGGCGCTGGAGTCCGGCCCCCACGGCGCCCAGGCGGCCCTGACCCTGGGCCTGCTCGACAAGCTAGGCGAGGTCGAGACCCTCAAGGCGCAGCTGTTGTCCCAGGCCGGCGAGCGCGCCGAGATTGTCGAGCTGTCGACCTATGCCTCCGCCATGGGACAACGTGCGGGGTCGGGCTCCGACGCGATCGCCATCGTCGGCGGCGAGGGCGCCATCGTCACCGGCCGCACCTCAGCCGATCCGTTCGGCGGCGGGTCCAGCATTGCGTCGGACGACATCGCCGAGGCGATCTATGACGCGACCAAGGACAAGGCGGTCAAGGCCATCGTCTTCCGCGTCTCCTCGCCCGGCGGATCGCCGGAAGCGTCCGAGCAGATCCTGACCGCCGTGCGCGCGGCCAAGGCGGCGGGCAAGCCGGTGGTGATCTCAATGGGCGACTATGCGGCCTCGGGCGGCTACTGGATCAGCGCCGAGGCCTCGGCCATCGTGGCCCAGCCCTCGACCCTGACCGGCTCGATCGGCGTGTTCGGCGGCAAGTTCGTGTTCGACGAGGCCCTGGCCCGCTTCGGCGTCGACCTGCGCCACATCGCCGTGGGCGGCGACTACACCGACGCCTACTCCGTCGACCAGCCCTTCACCGCCTCTCAGCGCGAGGCCTTCGCCGCCAATATGGACGAGATCTATAGCCAGTTCCTGACGCGCGTCGCCACCGGTCGCAATATGACCACGGCGCAGGCCCACCAGCTGGCGCGCGGCCGCGTCTGGACCGGAGCCCAGGCCCGCCAGCTGGGTCTGGTCGACGAAATCGGCGGCCTGCACCAGGCCATCATCCGCGCCAAGGCCCTGGCCGGGATCGACGCCGAGACCGACGTCCGTTTCAAGCGCTTCCCCAAACCCAAGGGCGCCTTCGAGGCCCTGTCGGAAGCATTCGGCGTTTCGGGAGAGGCGGCCCGCGCCCTGGTGATGATCGGCGCCGTCACCCGCGATCCCGACGCCCAGGCGGTGCTGGCCCGCATCCGCACCGCACGCGCTCGAGCCAACGGTGCTTCGGTCCTGGCCGATCAGCCGCTGCGGTGACCTTGTCCTTCCCGGCCTCGCGGGGGGAGGACTGGCGGGCAGGAACTGCGACTCCCCGCCGCGCATTGACGATCGACGGGCTTGCGCCGACATTGGCGTTCAAGCGTTAAGACGCTGGAAAGGTTATCCACCATGCCCGACACCGACCGCCTGACCGGAACCGGCGCCTCGCGCGGGGCGGGACTGCTCGCGCCGTTCGCCTGGCTGGGCGGGCTTATCGCCGCGGGAGTGGCGGTCACGGTCGGGGCCATGCTCGCCGTCTTCACGGCCGCCGCCGTCGCTTTGATCGCCGTGGTCGCCGGTGTGGTCGTCTTCCTGGGCGGCGTCGCCCTGCGCGCCCGCCGCTCGCTGCGTCCACGTCCGGCCGCCGCCGAAGGCGTGATCGAGGCCCAGAAGGTGGGCGACACCTGGGTGGCCTACGGCTGGGAGCGGCAGGACCGCTGAGCTCGTGGCGCTGGATCCCATCGCGGCGCACTCGCCGAACTTCGACGCCCGCCGGGGCCCTCCGGACCTGATCGTGCTCCACTACACCGGCATGCAGACCGGCGAAGCGGCGCTCGATCGCCTGCGCGACCCCCAGGCGCGGGTGTCGTCGCACTATCTGGTCGAAGAGGACGGCCGGCTGTTCCAGCTGGTGCCCGAGGAACGGCGCGCCTGGCACGCGGGGCAGGGGACCTGGCAGGGCGAGACCGACGTCAACGCCGTCTCCATCGGCATCGAGATCGTCAATCCCGGCCATGAGTGGGGATACCGCGACTTCCCCGAGGCCCAGATCGCCACGGTCACGGCTCTGGTCTCCGATATTCGAGGGCGGTGGAGTGTGCCCGACGCCCGCATCGTCGGCCACTCCGACACCGCACCGCACAGAAAGACCGATCCCGGCGAGCGCTTTCCCTGGAAACGGCTGGCCGAGGCCGGGCACGGCCTGTGGTTCGAGCCCGCGCCAGAGCGTATCGCCGCCCTGGGCCAACCCCTGGGGCCGGGCGACGGCGGCCTGGGCGTGGTGGTCCTGCGCTCGGCGCTGCATCGCCTCGGCTACGGCCTCATGCCCGGCGAGGCCTATGACGATGACACCCGCCTGACCATCGAGGCCTTCCAGCGTCACTGGCGGCCCGAGCGCGTCGACGGCGTCGCCGACGGCGAGACCCGCGCCCGCCTGGTTGGGCTGTTGCAGCTGGCTCAGGTCGAGACGGTGACCGGGGTGCTGAACTAGCGGGCGGGCCGAGCCTGGTAGGGGCCGAAGACGCGCAATACTCTCACCGCCAGGCGCGCTTCATCCACGGTATAGAGGACGCGATAGCCCACGAAGGACCGTTCCCTCAGCCCAGGCTGTTCGCTCGGCGGCCATCTGAGGGGCGACGTCGCGAGATCGAGCACCGCGCGGTTGAGATCGGCGTAGCGACGCCATCCGCGACGACCGCTGCCCGGCTGTGTCAGCCAAGCCTTGGCCTGGGCGATGTCGATCGATGCACGGGCGGCGATCGAAAGGACGTAGCGCCGACGGCTCAACGCGCGGCTTCAGCCTCGGCGGCGGCGATCTCCGCTTCCAGCCAGCTGAGCGCCTCATCCCCCGAGATCACGCGCCCGGCCTTGATATCCGCTTCAGCCTCGGCGATGCGTTCGGCCTCCCAGGCCAGACGCCGGGTGCGCTGGCCGGGCGTTTCCTGAGGCTTGAGGGCGGGGTCGGCCATGGCCGCGATCCTAGCAAATTCGTCCCGGTCTCGCCATCGCCGTTGACGGCCCGCCCCATCCGGCCCATCTGTCGCCCCGCCAGACGGCTGGGCGGTCGCGGCGGGGGCTCTTGCCCCTGTCGAGGAAAGTCCGGGCTCCACGGTGAAGAGGCGGCGGATAACTTCCGCCCGGGGCGACCCGAGGGACAGCGCCACAGAAAGCAAACCGCCTGGGCCTCGGTCCGGGCAAGGGTGAAAGGGTGGGGTAAGAGCCCACCGCGGTCTCGGCAACGCGACCGGCATGGCAAGCCCCGCCTGGAGCAAGACCGAATAGGGACGTCGCGCGGGTTTCGGCCCGCAGGGTTCACCGCCCGAGGCGTCCGGGTTGGTCGCGAGAACCGCACAGCGATGGGTGGTCCAGAGGAATGATCGTCGCCGCTCTTCGGAGCGGAACAGAACCCGGCTTACAGGCCGTCTGGCCCTCTCTCCTGCCTTAACCAATTCGTCCGAAGCGTGGCGGCGATCCTGTCCACAGCCTGTGAATACTTAGAGTGTTCCGCGTACGTTCTGCATTGACCAGCTGTTGCGACCCGCTCACGGGGCAAACTTGGTTAAAAGGTGTCAATCAATCCCATTGTCGCCCATCTGGTCCCATGCTATCCCATATTCAGTCGATGGGTGGGTGAGTGTCGACGCACTCAAGCGTGACAATCAGGGGCGGGCTTCACGGCCCGAGTGGGCCAGGCCTTGTTCTCCGGAACCTATGAGAAACAGCTGGACGGCAAGCGCCGTCTCCTGATTCCCCAGGAGTTCCGCACGGCCGAGCTGGGCGCCCAGCACGGCGTCTTCGTCTTTCCCTCGATCGAAGCCGACTGCCTGGAGGCTGGGGGCGACAAGCTGTTCAGCGAATATCGGGCGGTGATCGAAGGCCTGCCGTTCGGCGACCCCTATCGCTCGGCGCTGGAGGCCTCGATCTACGGCGAGCAGAAAGCCCTGGCCTATGACGCCGGGGGGCGCATCGTCCTGCCCGAGCACCTGTGCCGTGAGCTGGATCTGGACGATGAGGTGGTCATCTATGGCGTCGGCGAACGGTTCCAGATCTGGAACCGCGAGCGCTGGACCGCTCATCGCACCGAGCAGCGCCGCCTGGCGCGCGAAGGCCTGTCTCGCTTCGCCGAAATGCGCCGCGCCGTGGTCGGGGGCGACTCATGAGCGCCGCGCCCCCCCACGCTCCCCACGCCCCCGTCCTCCTGGCCGAGGTGGTCGAGGCGCTGGCCCCCGCGCCCGGCCAGGTGATGATCGACGCCACTTTCGGCGCGGGCGGCTATACCCGCGCCCTGCTGGAGGCGGGGGCCGAGGTCGTCGCCCTGGACCGCGACCCGACGGTTCAGCCCCACGCCGAGGCGGTGGCCCGCGAGTTTCCCGAACGCTTTCGCCTGGTTCGTACCCCCTTCTCGGGCCTTGCCGAGGCCTTCGCCGAGACCGGCCTGCCGCGTCTAGACGGCGCGGTATTCGACATCGGCGTCTCCTCGATGCAGCTGGACCAGGCCGAGCGCGGCTTTTCCTTCATGCGCGACGGGCCGCTGGACATGCGGATGTCCGCCAATTCGGATCATGGGGGCGAAAGCGCCGCCGACATCGTCAACGGCTGGGACCACGGGCCGCTCGCTCATATCTTCAAGCTCTATGGCGAGGAGCGGCAGTCGGGGCGGGTCGCCACCGCCATCCTGCGCCGCCGCGCCGAGCGACCGTTCGAGCGGACCCTGGATCTGGCCGAGGTGGTGGAAAAGGCGCTGGGCGGCCGGCGCGGGGCGGCGATCCATCCGGCGACGCGGACCTTCCAAGCCCTGCGTATCGCGGTGAACGACGAGCTGGGCGAGTTGCGTGCGGGGCTGGAGGCCGCCGAGGCGACCCTGACCGCCGGCGGTCGGCTGGCGGTCGTCACCTTCCATTCGCTGGAGGATCGCATCGTCAAGGCCTTCCTGGCCGAACGGTCGGGCAACACCCCCGCCGGCTCTCGCCACGCGCCCCAGGTGATCCAGGACCGCAAGCCGTCTTTCGACCTGCTGTTCAAGGGCGCGCGCGAGGCGGGGGAGGCCGAGCGCGCCTCCAACCCTCGCGCCCGTTCGGCCAAGCTGAGGGCCGCGCGTCGCACCCAGGCCCCGGCCTGGAGGGCGGCGGCATGACCGCTCTGCAGCGTCTGTTCGAATGGAAGCTGCACGGGGTGCGGGTGGTTGAGATTTTCGCCGCCGCCGTGGCCTGCGCCCTGATCTTCTCGGTCTATGTCACCAAGGCCGCCGCCGACCGCGAGAACCGCCGGATCGCCGCTCTCGAGGTCAGCATCGCGGGGGATGCCGAGCGCGTCAGGCTGCTGCGCGCCGAAATCGCCCGGCTGGAACGTCCCGACCGGCTCGAGGCCCTTTCTCGCCAGGTTGGACTTCAGCCCGTCAGCGTGCAGCAGCAGACGACCGCCGCCCAGCTGGATGTGCTGGCCCCGGGCGCCGAAAGCACGGGCGCCGCGACCCGGAATCCGGCGCCATGAGCCATCAGCCGCTCTTTCGCGACACGCCGCGCCTGGCCGCGCCTTCCCTTCGCTGGCTGTCGGGCCTGATCCTGTCGCTGGAGCACGGCTTCCAGCGCGCCAAGGCCGCCGGGCGCGCCGAGGAAGACACGCGAGTTCGCATCTATCTGATCCGCGCGGTGTTCGGCGTCATGTTCATCGCCCTGTCGGCGGGGGCGGTGAACTCCGCCCTGCTCAAGGGTGAGGCGCCGGTGTTCGGCGCAGCCTCGCCGGGCGCTGTGGCCCGCGCCGACCTGGTCGATCGCAACGGCCAGCTGCTGGCCTCCAATATCGTGCACCACAATCTGTTCATCGACCCGGCCGAGGTGTGGGATCGCCCCCTCGCTCAAGTCCAGCTGAAACGCGCCCTGCCCAGGCTGTCGGACGCGCGCCTGCGTCGGGTGATCTACGGCGATCGCCGCGCGATGGTGACCGGCGGCCTGACGCCCCAGGAGCGCGAGAAGATCCACGCCCTGGCGCTGGGAGGCATCAGCTTCGAGCCCGAGGACCGCCGCGTCTATCCGCTGGGACCGTCGGGCGCGCATGTGATCGGCCTGACCGAGGCGGGCGGCAAGGGCCTGTCGGGGGCCGAGGCCGCCTTCGACGCTGATATCCGCGCGGCCGGCCGCGCGGGCGAGCCATTCGCCCTGTCCATCGACCTCAGGGTTCAGGGGATTCTGGAAAACGAACTGCGCGCCGCCGCGATCGAGCAGGGGGTCAAGGGCGCGGTGGGCATCATCACCAACGCCCGGACCGGCGAGATCCTGGCCCTGGCCAGCTATCCCGACTTCGACCCGAACGACCGTTCGGCCCCGGCCGACGCACGGCTGAACCGGGCCGCCGCCAGCCACTATGAGATGGGCTCGGTGTTCAAGAGCTTCACCGTCGCGGCGGGCCTGGACGCCGGCTATGCGGACCTCGCCACAACCTTCGACGCTTCCGATCCGCTCAAGATCGGCAACCGCGCGATCCGCGACTTCCACGCCCAGAACCGGGTGATGACGCTCGAGGAGGTGTTCATCCACTCCTCCAACATCGGCACCTCAAGGCTGGCGGTCGAGATGGGGCCGGCGGTGATGCGGCGCTATTTCGAGGACCTGGGCCTCCTGGCCGCCACGCCGGTGGAGCTGCGTGAATCCGCCGCCCCGGTGACGCCGCGCAATTGGACCGACACCACGCTGGCGTCGCTGTCCTTCGGCTACGGCATCATGGCCACGCCTCTTCAGGCGACGGCGGCCACCGGCGCCCTGATCAACGGGGGCGAGTTCGTACCTCTCTCGTTGAGAAAGGGCGGGCAGGGCACGGGCCGTCGTCGCGCAGTCAGCCCAGAGACCTCGGCGGCTATCCTCCAACTGATGCGGGCCAATGTCGTCAAGGGCTCGGGCGGCCGCGCCGATGCACCGGGCCTGCGGGTGGGGGGCAAGACCGGCTCGGCCAACAAGCTGGTGAATGGCCGCTACAGTTCGGTCCACGCGCTGGGCTCCTTCGCCGCTGTCTTCCCCACCGACGGCCCGGTCGACGCGACCCGCTATGTCGTTTTCATCCTGATGGACGAGCCGGCCAACTATCCGCGCACCGGCGGCTTCGTGGCCGCTCCCGTGGCCGGCCGGGTGATCGAGCGCGCCGCGCCGTTCCTGGGCGTGGCGCGGGCCGCCGACCGCTGGCGCACCGCCACCGGCGAGAAAATCCCGCAGCCCGAAGACCTGACGGAGGCGGCGCGATGAACGCGGTCGCCATCAAGCGCGAGGCTGGCGTGCGGCTCTCGGACCTGCTGAAGCGGGACGTGGCCTGCGACCCGGTGATCACGGACGTCACCGCCGACAGCCGCAAGGTCGGGCCCGGCGCCCTGTTCGCCGCCTTGCCGGGCGCCACCTCCGATGGCCGCGCCTTCATTCCCCAGGCCCTGGCCAAGGGCGCAGCGGCGGTGCTGGCCCCCCACGACACGGCGCAAGCAGCCGCTCCGGTTCTGGTCACCTCGCTGGACGTGCGCCGCGCCTACGCCCTGGCCGCCCATAGCCTCCACGGCGCCCAGCCCAGGGTGTGCGTGGCGGTCACCGGCACAAACGGCAAGACCTCGGTCGCGGCCTTCTGCCGCCAGATCTGGGCCGCCCTCGGGAGGTCGTCGGCAAGCATGGGGACGCTCGGTGTCATCACTCAGACGGGTAACCTTAATCGACCCTTGAACGGGCCGGGCCTGACAAGTCTCGACGCCGCCGACAACGCCCGCATCCTGGCCGACCTTGCGATGCGGGGGGTGACCCACCTGTGCCTGGAGGCCTCGTCCCACGGCGTCGATCAACGTCGTCTCGACGGGGTGCAGCTGAGGGCCGCCGCCTTCACTAACCTGACGCAGGACCACCTCGACTACCACGGCTCCATGGACGCCTATCAGATGGCGAAGTTGCGTCTGTTCGACACCCTTCTGCCGCGGGGCCGCACGGCGGTGCTCAACGCAGATTCAGGGGCTTATTCCCGCTTTGCCGCGGCGAGCATCATGTCGGGGCTGTCGATCATGGGCGTGGGCGAGCGGGGCCGCGACCTGACCCTGATCGAGCGCCGGGCCACGCCTGACGGCCAGCGCCTGACCCTGGACCTGCGCGGCCGGACGGTGGAGGTGCTGCTGCCGCTGGCCGGGGCCTTCCAGGCCTCGAACGCCCTGGTCGCCGCCGGACTGTGCATCGCCGGGGGCGAAGACCCCGAGGCGGTGGTGGGCGCGTTGGAGAGCCTCCAGGGCGCGCGCGGCCGGATGGAGCGGGCTCCGGGCGGAGGGAAGGGAGAGGTCTATGTCGACTACGCCCACACCCCAGATGGCCTTCAGACGGTGCTCCAAGCCCTGCGCCCGCATACGGCCGGGCGGCTGATCGTGGTGTTCGGCTGCGGCGGCGATCGTGACAAGGGCAAGCGCCCGATCATGGGCCAGATCGCCGCGTCCATGGCCGATGTGGCCATACTGACCGACGACAATCCGCGCTCGGAGGACCCCGCCGCCATCCGCGCCGAGGTCATGGCTGGCGTGATTCATGACCGGGGGCGCCTGATCGAGATGGGCGACCGTCGCGACGCCATCCGCCAGGCCGTGGGCATGATGGGCGATGGGGATGTGGTGGTCGTCGCCGGAAAGGGGCATGAACAGGGCCAGATCGTCGGCGGAATCACCCATCCCTTCGACGATGCGACCGAAGCCGCAAAGGCCCTGAAGGACGCCGAGTGATGCGTGCACGCCTGCTGTCCTCCCTCATGCAGCGCAGCGGAATGGGGGAGGGGGACCGGGAAGCGGTGGAGGGGGCGGCCCTCACGCGCCGGCCCGCGCGGCTCGCCCCCTCCACCATGCTTCGCATGG
>CAZITK010000057.1:0-9713 GCA_964542145.1 uncultured Brevundimonas sp. | reverse complement strand
CCACGGCATCGGCGGTGATGTCGTCATGGGTTGGGCCGATGCCGCCTGTCGTGAAAACATAGTCGTGGTCGACGCGCAGGGCGTTCAGCGCCTCCACGATCTGCGCGGCCCTATCCCTGACCGTGCGCGCCTCGACAAGATCGATGCCAAGCGCCCCCAAGAACCGCGCGATGGTCTTCAGATTGGTGTCGCGCGTGCGGCCCGACAGGATCTCGTCTCCAATGATCAGGACGGCGGCGGTCGGCGAGCGTTCGAACGGATCGGTCATCGCGCGCTTGTGCCATACGGCCACGGGTTCGGGCAGACCACCGGTTGAGTTTTGGCGCTACAAGGCCCATCTGCGCCCCTTCGCTGCCTGGACTCCCGATGTACGACGCCGACGACGACCTGCTGACCCGTACCCACGCCATCCGTACCCATGCCCCCGAGGACTTTGAGGGCATGCGCCGGGCCGGGCGCCTTGTGGCCGAGGCGCTAGATATGATCACGGCCGAGGTGAAACCGGGCGTGACCACGGGCCGCATCGACGATTTGGTTCGTCAGTTCACCTACGACCATGGCGGCCTGCCCGCTTGCCTGGGCTACAAGGGTTACACCAGGACTACCTGCACCTCGATCAACCATGTCGTCTGCCACGGCATTCCCGGCGACAGGGTTCTGAAGGAAGGCGACATCGTCAACATCGACCACACGGTGGTGGTCGATGGCTGGCACGGCGACTCCAGCCGGATGTATGCGGTGGGGCCGATCAACGCCCGCGCCAAGCGCCTGATCGACGTGACCTATGAATCGCTGCGCATCGGGCTGGAGCAGGTGAAGCCCGGAAACACTTTCGGCGACATCGGCTACGCCATTCAGAAATATGTCGAGGCTCAGCGAATGAGCGTAGTCCGCGACTTCTGCGGCCACGGCATCGGCCGCCTTTTCCACGACAGCCCCAACGTCCTGCACTACGGCCGCCGCGGCGAGGGGGCGGAGCTGCAGCCCGGCATGTTCTTTACCGTCGAACCGATGGTGAACTTGGGCAAGCCGGCGGTGAAGGTTCTGTCCGACGGCTGGACCGCCGTGACCCGCGACAAGTCCTTGTCGGCCCAGTGCGAACACACCGTGGGCGTGACCGAGGACGGCGTCGAAATCTTCACCCTCAGCCCGGCTGGCCTGTTCAGGCCGAACTGAGGTCGGTAACCTCGCTCCCGGAAGACGAGGGGGCGATGCTGGACGAGACACCCAAACCCGCGGCCAAGCCCCACCATGCCGGTCATCGCGAGCGGCTGCGCGAGCGGGCGCGCACGGCCGGTCTGATCCACCTGCCCGACTACGAGCTGCTGGAGCTGTTCCTGTTCCGCAGCCAGCCGCAGGGCGACGTTAAGCCGATCGCAAAGGCGCTCTTGGCCCGGTTCGGCTCGCTGGCGGCGGTCTTGGGCGCTTCGGTCGAGGAACTGATGACGGTGCGGTCCGAGGACTCGCGCGGGCGGATCAAGGGGGTCGGCGCCGAGACCGCGCTGGACCTCGCCGCGCTCCACGAAGTCGCCCGCCGCGTCGCCAAGGAGCCGGCGACCAAGCGGCCGGTGATCTCTTCCTGGACGGCGTTGATCGCCTATGTCCGCGTCTCCCTGCAGCACGAGCCGAGAGAGCAGTTTCGTGTCCTCTATCTCGACAGGAAGAACCAGCTGATCCTGGACGAGACCGCCAATCGCGGCACGGTCGATCACGCCCCGGTCTATCCGCGCGAGGTGGCCCGGCGCGCGCTCGAAGTTTCGGCTTCGGCCCTGATCCTGGTCCACAACCACCCCTCCGGCGACCCGACGCCCAGCCGGGCCGATATCGACATGACTAGACAGGTGGTTCAGGCCGCCCGCGCCTTGTCCATCGAGGTCCACGACCACCTGATCGTCGGCCGCGATGGCGTGGCCAGCCTCAAGCAACTGGGCCTGATGTAACCCAGCGTCGCGCGCTCAGGCCTCGGCCTCCCATTGCAGGAAATCCGGCTGGTTCAACAGGGTCTCGGCATAGGCCGTCGCCACGCCGTCGTCGCCCAGCGCCTTGAGGTCCCAGCCATAGCGACGAATGCGCGCCGCCACGGGAGTGAAAAAGGCGTCCGCCACCGACCAGTCGCCGAACAGATAATCGCCGCCCGCGCCGAACCGTTCACGGCCGTCGCTCCACAGGTCGATCAGACGCCGCAGATCGGCCGCCACCGCCTCGGACGGCTCGGAAGGCGGCCCGCCGGCGCCGACCATCGGATGATCCGGCCCCATGCCGCCCTCGGTGCGCAGCGCAGAGAACGCCGAATGCATCTCGCAAACCATCGATCGCGCCAGCCAGCGAGCGTGGGCGTCCAACGGCCAAAGGCCAGCGCGCGGAAACCGCTCCTCGGCCCACATGGTGATGGCCAGCGAGTCCCAGAGGGTCTGACCTTCCACCTCCAGCACCGGCACCTTGCCCGAGCCGGTGTGGCGCGCGATCCCCTCGGCCGTATCGGACCGGTTCAGGGGCACGATGACCTCCTCAAACTCGACCCCGCACCGCTTCAGCACGAGCCAGGGCCGCAGGGACCAGGTGGAATATGCCTTGTCGCCGAGGATCAGTCGCATGGTCGCCTCCGAATGGACCGTGGGCCGCCGACATAGCACGCCCGGCCTTTACCCGCGCCCGTCCCCGTCGCAGGGTTCGCGCAGTCAATCGAACCCAAGGGATTCCCAGCATGCGCTCCGCCCTGCTCGCCGCTACCGCCCTGATGCTCGCGCCCGCCGCCGCCATGGCCCAGCCGGCGTCGCCGCCGGCCGAAGTCGCGGTGATCCCCGGCCTGGTCGCTCAGGTTTCGCCGGGGCGGATCAAGGCCGACGTGCGCACCCTGGTCGGCTTCGGCACCCGTCACTCCCTTTCGGAGTCCCAGAGCGAAACGCGCGGCATCGGCGCGGCCCGCCGCTGGGTCCATGCCGAGTTCGAGCGCATCTCGGCCAACTGTGGCGGCTGCTTGGAAGTCGTCTATGTGGGCCGCGAATACACCGGCGACCGTGTGCCGGACGCCACCGACATCATCAGCGTGGTGGCCATCCAGCGCGGGACCACCGACCCCAACCGTCACGTCCTGATCGGCGGTCACCTGGACAGCCGCGTCACCGACGTCGCCAACTTCACCGACGATGCGCCCGGCGCCAACGACGACGCCTCGGGCGTGGCCGGAACGATCGAGGCCGCGCGGGTGCTCAGTCAGCACCGCTTTCCTGGCTCCATCGTCTATGTCGCCTTTTCGGGCGAGGAGCAGGGCCTGGTCGGCGCTCGCTTCGTGGCCGAGCATGCGCGCGATGAGGGCTGGCGTCTGATCGGGGTGCTGAACAACGACATGATCGGCAATATTCGGGGCATCACCGGCGCCATCGACAACGGCACGGCCCGCGTTTTCTCCGAAGGTCCCCGCGTTACCGAGACCGAAGCCGAGGCACGCCAGCGCCGCTTCACCGGCGGCGAAGTTGACAGCCCGTCTCGCAACCTGGCCCGTTATATCGACCGGATCGCCGACCGTTACATCGCCAGTCTGGACACCATGATGGTCTATCGGCTGGACCGCTTTGGCCGCGGCGGGGACCACCGCGCCTTCAATGACCTGGGCTTTCCGGCGGTCCGGATCATGGAGACGCTGGAGAATTACGACCGCCAGCATCAGGATCTGCGCACGCAGGGCGGGATCGAGTACGGGGACGTGATCGAGGGCGTCGATTTCGACTATGCGGCCAAGATCACCTCGCTGAACGTGGCGGCCCTGGCGGCCCTGTCCCTGGCGCCGCCGCCTCCGGCTGATGTGGTCGTCGGCGGCGCCGTCAGCCCCGACACTACCCTGCGCTGGAACCGCCCCTCTATCGCCCAGGCCCCAAACCTGGCCGGCTATCGCGTCTATTGGCGACTGACCACCGAGCCGCAATGGACCCATAGCCGCTGGGTCGGGGACGTAACCGAACACACCCTGACCAATACCATCATCGACAACTATTTCTTCGGCGTGGCGGCGGTTTCGACCGACGGAGCCGAGAGCCCGGTGGTCTTCCCCGGCGCGGCAGGTTCGTTCGGCGGCTACTGACCGGGCGCCAGGCGAGCGGCCGGCTCATCTCCGCGTCGAACTGGCGCGCCCGGGCGCGCGGGGCGGCCGGCGGCGGCCTGCGTCGTCTTGGCTCGCTTCATCACCCAGAGCTGTACCCGTTCGGGCGGTCGCTCGGCGTACGCTTTGCCTAGATCAGTCCGGCCAGAGGCGACGATGGGTCGGCGTACATTCGCTTCTTCATGCGTCCGGCCAGATAGGCGTCGCGGCCTGCCAGGACGGCGTGTTTCATGGCCGTGGCCATGCGGATGGGATCACGCGCCTCGGCGATGGCGGTGTTCATCAGCACCCCGTCGCAGCCCAGCTCCATGGCCACGGCAGCGTCCGAGGCCGTTCCCACCCCGGCGTCGACTAGCACCGGGACCTTGGACTGCTCCACGATCAGGCGGATGTTGACGGGGTTCTGAATGCCGAGCCCCGAGCCGATCGGCGCCCCCAGAGGCATGACGGCGACCGCGCCGGCGTCCTCCAGCTTGCGCGCATAGACCGGGTCGTCGGTGCAATAGACCATGACATCGAACCCCTCGGCGGTCAGCAATTTCAGCGAACGCAGGGTCTCCTCCATGTCGGGAAAGAGGGTCTTTGGGTCGCTCAGCACCTCCAGCTTGACCAGGGTCCAACCGCCGGCCTCGCGCGCCAGGCGCAGGGTGCGCACTGCGTCCTCACCCGTGAAACAGCCGGCGGTATTGGGCAGATAGGTATAGCGCTTGGGATCGAGGAAGTCGGTCAACACGGGCTGGCCGGGATCGGTCAGGTTCACCCGCCGCACCGCGACGGTGATGATTTCGGCCCCCGAAGCTTCCGCCGCAGCGGCGTTCTGGGCGTAGTCGCGATACTTGCCAGTGCCCACGATCAAACGCGAGGAGAAGGAGCGACCGGCGACGGTCCAGCTGTCAGGATAGGAGATCATGACAGGTAGTTAGTCGGTCGGCTGGGCGGAGGAAAGCCGACTCCGCGAGGCGATGCCGGGAAGCGATTGAGACCGATCGCTAGCGCCATGAAAAAGGCGCGCGGATGCCCACGGGCCTTAGAGGGGCACGGGCGTCGCGCCCCTGCCGGAACCGCCGAGGTCGCGAGGGGTTCAGACGACAACCCTCAACCGACAGTCAGGAGCAGGTCATGAAGGTTCGTGACGTGATGAGCAGGGACGTCCAGGTTGCTCGGCCTGATGACCCGATCGGCGAAGTCGCCGCGCGCATGGGAGCGGGCGATTTTGGCTTCATGCCCGTCGCCGACGGCGAGCGGCTTGTGGGCGCGGTGACCGATCGCGACATGGTGGTGCGGGGTCTGGCGCGCGGCGCCGGGGCGGAGGTTCGCGTTGCCGAGGTCATGACCCATGACGCCACCTCGGTGCGGGACGATGCGGACCTCAAGGCCGTGCTCGACACCATGGGCAGTCGCCAGATCCGCCGCCTGCCGGTGGTGGACAAGAACGAGCGCCTGGTCGGCGTTATCTCGCTGGGCGACCTGTCAACGCGGGTGAAAGAGAAGTACGCGGGGGCGGCGCTGGAAGACATCTCCCGTTCCGGTCGCACCTGACATTCGTCCGGCCAGGCTTCGCAACCCCCTGCTAACGTCTCATGTGTAGGATGCACCCACCAGAAGTAGGGTCGCACCATGGCGCGCGCGCAGTTTCAGAAGGGTCAGAGGGTCTGGGTCGAGTGCGTCGGCGCATGGGCCCATATCGAGCAGGTCCAACCTATCTGGGCCAAGGGGTTCGAGGAACCCGTCCGCGTTACCTACGACGTCGGACTGGGTCGCGAGTTCTTGGCTCACGAACTTACCCTGCCCGCTGACGACGACACCGCCATCGATGGTGACCGCTGGCGGCTTCTAAGGGCGCGCAACAAGTGGCAGACGTCGGATGATAGCGTGGGTCACCCCTTCCCCGGCACCCACCCCGTGGTGGTGACGGATCAGGCGGATTGGGGCGGTTGGCGCGTTCCAGGCGCGGAATACGACCGCGACCCCGACCGAATCGAGAAGCAGGCCCGGCTAATCGCCGCCGCCCCTCGCCTCATGAAGATCGCCGAACAACTGATGGAAGCGGTGTCCGAGGAGCCTCACGACGCACCGCCGGTCATGTTGGCGCTCGCCAAGGCCTCGCGCGACGTCGTGCGCGAAGTGGTCCAGCGCGCACCCGTCGGCTCCCTGTCGCAGGAGGCCGCGCGGGAAACAGCCGTCGAGCATCGACCGCCGGTACCTTCACGTCCGCCACACGCCGCCTGATCGTCATGTCGGACTATGGTTCGGCTCGACACGAATCTCGGCTTTGGCCACCCTTGACGAGTCTGAGATTCGCCGGAGGCGGGATTGCGGGGCAGAAACCGCCGCCATTTGACTGAAGGACGCCGGGCCGCGGATCGTCGCGAAGGTCCCGCTGTCCCTCTGTGGGTGCGACTGGGCAGTCTGCTCACGGTGCTGGGCCTGGCGATCCTAACGCTGATCTACGGGCACGAAATGCGCCAGGCCCCGCTCACCGCCACGGCTCAGCGTGAGGCGGCGCTCAAACATGAAGCGACCCTGGCGGCCTCGCGACTGGATACTGACCTGGCCATGGCTCGGCTCGCCATGGGCGCTGCGGCACAGGCCCTGGCCCGAGCGCCCAGCCGGCCGACAGAGGCTCTGCAAGGCGAACCCAACGCCCCGGCGATGGCTGTTGTTGATCGCGCTGGCGACGTCGTCGCAGTGCGCGGCGCAGAGCCCGAGGCCTTCGCGGCGGCCGACGGCGAACCCATCGAAGGCCTGATCGTCGCGGCCGATGGCCAGGCCGTGCTGCTCCGCCAGGAAACATCGGGCGGCGCGGTCGTCGCCCGTCTGTCGCCCCGCCCGCCGACTGGTCTGGCCGCCGCCCTCTATCGCGACGGCGCCCTGATCGCCGGAGACCGCCGTCCAGCGGAAGCGTCCGCTGACGCCACGGCGCCCAGCGCGCTCTCCGGCCTGACTGTGCGCGTCTATGGCGTCGACGCCGTGGCCAGCTTCTGGACTTCGACAGCCATCTGGCAGTTGCTGATCCCCATCGTGCTCGGTAGCGGTCTGACCGTGCTGCTTTGGCTGCAGGGTCGTCGCACACAATCCGTCTCCCGCGTCTGGGAAGATACCGAGCGTCGCTTCCGGGTCGCGGTGGAAGGCGCGCGCTGCGGCGTCTGGGAATGGGATCTGACCAAGCAGGAGGTGGTCCTCAGCGATTACATGGCGACCTTGATGGGGTTGCAACGCGGCGGAGCGGCGTCGGCCGACAGGATGCTGGGCCAGGTCCATCCCAGGCATCGCGACCTGGTCGTCCATGCCCTGCGGCAGGCGGCCGCCTATGGGACTTTCGAGGTCACGTTTCGCGTCGATCCGCCGGGCGAACAGCCGCGCTGGATCGACGCACGCGGCCAGGCCCGGGGCGAGCGTGGCGGTGAAGGCCGCTACACCCAGATTCTCGGCGTCGCCATCGACATCACGGAAGCCCGTCGCGCCCGCGCCCACGCCATCGCCGCCGAGAACCGACTAAGGGACGCCATCGAGAGTGTTTCAGACGCCTTTGTCCTGTTCGATCGCCATGGCCGTCTCATTCTGTGGAACCGCGCCTTTCAGGACGCCTTCGGCTATGCCGACGAACATCTAAAGCGCGGGGCGATGAAGGATGAATTGAACCGCATCGCCTCTCTGGCCATCCGGGGCGCCCACGCCGCACCGACGGAGCGCGCCGGCGTGCGCGAGGTTGAACTGAACGATGGCCGCTGGCTGCAGATGTCCGAGCGCTTTACCTCTGACGGCGGCTCGGTGGTCACAGCGGCGGACATCACGCCCATTAAACGTTCCGAGACGGCGCGGCAGAAGGCGGCTGAGCGACTTCAGGCGACGGTCGACCAGCTCGAAAACAGCCAGGCCGATCTGTCCCAACTGGCTCGCAAGTATGAGGTCGCCATGGTCCGCGCCGAGGCCGCCAACCAGGCCAAGAGCGAATTCCTGGCGAATATGAGCCACGAGCTACGTACGCCTTTGAACGCCATCAACGGATTCTCCGAGATCATGGCCGGCGAGATGTTCGGCCCCCTGGGCGACCCCCGCTACAAGGGCTATGCGGCCGATATCCTGAGCTCCGGCCAACACCTGCTCAGCCTGATCAACGACATCCTGGACATGGCCAAGATCGAGGCCGGAAAGCTGACCTTGCGCTATGAAGATGTGCGGATTCAAGAGGTTTGTCAGGACGCCATTCGACTGATACGCGGCCGCGCCGAGGAGGCCGAGCTGAAGATCACGCTGGAGGCCGGTGACAGTCCGGATATCGAGGCGGACTACCGCGCTCTCAAGCAGGTGATGCTGAACCTGCTCTCCAACGCCGTGAAGTTCACCCCGTCAGGCGGCCGGATCACCGTCTCGGTTAAAGCCGCAGCGGACCATGTGCGGGTAGCGGTGACCGATACAGGCATCGGTATCGCGGCCGAGGATTTGCCTCGGCTGGCCACGCCCTTCGAACAGGTCGAGGTCCAGCATTCCAAGACCACCCAGGGCACGGGCCTGGGCTTGGCTCTGACCAAGTCCCTGATCGACCTGCATGGCGGCGAGTTGATCATGGAAAGCGAGCCCGGCGTCGGCACCACCATCACCGTCGTCCTGCCCGTACGCCGCAGCCAGAGCGGCCAACCCGAGCGGCTGGCGGCGTGATCACGCGCCGGGTCGGCCGGAACCGAACCGCATGACCCGCCATGAGCAGCCGCGACGGCAAGCCTCCGGGACGAGACCGAAGGTCCAGATCACTTCGCACACCCCTCTTTCCCCATCCTTCAGGACGGCCCCTCCGATATGACAGAAGGGCTGCGCGAAAAGGCACAGGGGCATGCCGCCAGCCGAGCGCGCCCCTTCATTCGGCAAACAAAAAGGACGGCCGGATCGCTCCGACCGCCCTTTCGGAAGGCGTTGACGATTTCGCAGCCAGTCAGGCTTCGTCGTCGTCTCCGTAGGCGGCCAGGACCGGACCGGAGTCCTTGCCCTTGGCGTCGACGTCGCGATCGACGAACTCGATCACCGCCAGGGGGGCGTTGTCCCCGTGACGGAATCCCGCCTTCATGATGCGGATGTAACCTCCGTTACGCTCGGCGTAACGCGGGGCCAGGGTTTCGAACAGCTTGCCGACCTGGGTCACGTCGCGAACGTGGCTGATCGCCTGACGGCGGGCGTGCAGGTCGCCCTTCTTGCCAAGCGTGACCAACTTCTCCACGAACGGCCGCAATTCCTTGGCCTTGGGCAGCGTCGTGGTGATCTGCTCGTGCTTGATCAGCGAGGCGGCCATGTTGGCGAACATGGCCTGGCGGTGGCTGGCGGTGCGGCCGAGCTTACGATAGGCGGCGCCGTGGCGCATCGGGGTCTCTCCTACTCAACCCGGTTTCCAGACGGACTGGACCTGGGTTTCTCATTCTAACCGCTCCGCGACCCGAACATCTGCCCGGGCCTGGGCGGAGGGTTGAAATTAGATCTGGTCTTCGAACTTCTTGGCCAGATCGTCGATGTTCTCCGGCGGCCAGTTCGGCACATCCATGCCGAGCGACAGGCCCATGGAGGTCAGGACTTCCTTGATCTCGTTCAGCGACTTGCGGCCGAAGTTCGGAGTGCGAAGCATCTCGCC
>CAZITK010000056.1:0-9713 GCA_964542145.1 uncultured Brevundimonas sp. | reverse complement strand
CCACCGGCGAGGTGATCCACGTCGATGCCGGCTTCCACATGATGGGCCTGGCGGGCGACGAGGAAGGCTGACGCCTCCGACCGCCTCGGGCCGTCAGGCGCCCATGGCCACGAAGGGGCCGTTCACAAAGCCGGGCTTGCCGTAGGCGAAGCGGTCGCCCTGTGGCGTCAGCATGCGTCCGCCGGCGGCCTCCAGCACCGCCTGGCCGGCGGCCGTGTCCCATTCCATGGTCGGGCCGGTGCGCGGATAGACGTCGCAGCGCCCCTCGGCGACAAGACAGAACTTGATCGAGGAATCCGCCCCCTGCCAGGCGCCGCAGCCGTGGCGGCCGGCCAGGCGCTGGGCCTCCTCATCGGTCATGGAATGACTGACGACCGCTGAAGCCAATTCGGGTCGGGCGCGCACGCTGATCGCACGCCAGTCCTCGCCGATCTGACGTCGAAAGGCGCCGTTCGGGCCCCCGCGCCAGCTGACGCCCATGGCCGGCGCCGTGACCGCCCCGGCCACCGCTCGATCGCCCTCGATCAGGGCGATGTTGACGGTGAAGCTCTCGCCGCCGCGCACAAAGCCTTTGGTTCCGTCCAGGGGGTCGATCAGGAAGAAGCGACCTTCCGCGGCGTCGGGCAGGCCGTCCTCGGCTGAGGCCTCTTCGGCCACGACCTGCACCCCGGGATAGAGGCGGGTCAGGCATTTCACAATCAGCGCCTCGGCGCCGCGGTCGGCCTCAGTGACCGGACTGTCGTCGACCTTGGCGAACACCTCGGCGTCCGCGCGCCAGAACGGCAGGATCACCTCGGCCGCCTGTTCGGCGATTTCGGCCAGGATCACGGGCAAGGCGCCGGAGGCGAGATCGCGGGCGAGCGGGTCGCCTGGGGGGTCGGTCAAGGGTGCGGTCTGGGGGTCGGTCTGGGTCACGAGGGGGATTTAGCCGTTCCCCCGGTGTTTTCCCATCACCCAAATCGGATAAGACGAAGCCGCCCCGATCGACCCGCCTGTCGTCGCCGCGAAGGAGCCGCCCCGTGATCCCAGACCCCACGACCGCCGCCACGGCCCCCACGCAGACAGGGGCCGGGGCCCACCCCGACGGGGTGGCCCTGGCCAGCCTGATCGCCGGCAAGCTGTGCCATGACTTCATCAGCCCCTCAGGCGCGATCAGTTCCGGGCTCGACCTGTTGACCGACCCGGCCAATGCCGACATGCGCGATGACGTCATGGCCATGGTGGCTTCAAGCGCCGAGAAGCTGGCGGCTCTGGTCGCCTTTGCACGGGTCGCCTTCGGGGCGGCGAACTCGGCCGAGACCTTTTCCACCGAGGAACTCAAGCGCCTTGTGGAGGGGGTGACCTCCGGCGGACGCGCCGGCCTGGTCTGGAAAGTGTCGGCCGCCGGCCTGAGCAAGGTCCAGGCGCGCGCTCTGATCAACCTGGCTCAGCAGACGTCCGCCGCCCTGCCCGGCGGAGGGACGGCGACCATCGAGGGGCGACTGGATGCGGACGGCGCCCTGGTAGCGGTCGGGCGCGCCGAAGGTCCGCGCGCCCGACTGAAGGCCGAGGCCCTGGCGGGCCTGCGCGGCGAGGGGGTCGGCGAGGGCCTGCCGGGGCAATGGATACAGCCGCACTGGCTGTGGCGCTCGGTCACAGACGCCGGGGGCCGGCTGGCGGTCGAAACGGGCGAGGGCGTGGTCACCCTGGCGGCGCGGATTCCGTAATCCTTCTTGTCATCCCGGAAGTCGCGCTAGCGACTATCCGGGACGAGAGGAGAAGCGGCTGCGCTGGTCCCGGCTCACCGCTGCGCGGCGTCGGGGATGGCCAGAGAAATGGTTGTCGCCAGCGAACCGCTCGTTAACCGGCCGGAGCGACAATGGTCGGGCGCATCGCCGTTCCTCTGGAAAGCACAGTCCGTGTCCCCTCAGCCCCGCACCTGCCTGATCGTCGACGACAGCCGGATCATCCGCAAGGTCGCCCGCCGCATCGTCGAGGGTTTCGGCTTCGAGGTGGATGAGGCGGCCGATGGGGCCGAAGCCCTGGCGTGGTGCGCCACCGCCCTGCCGGATGTCATCCTGCTGGACTGGAACATGCCGGTGATGGACGGACTGACCTTCATCAAGCGCCTGCGCGCCCAGCCGGGCGGCGACGGGCCGAAGATCCTGTTCTGCACCATCGAGACCGAGGTCGCGCGCATCGCCGAAGCCCTGGCGGCCGGCGCGGACGAGTATGTGATGAAGCCCTTCGACGGAGAAATCCTGGAGTCCAAGCTCGCCGAGGCGGGGGTGGTCTGAGGCCTGCGATGCGTCCCGAGGATTTTGATCACCTCCAGTCGCTTCTTCTGACCCGCGCCGGGTTCGCCCTGACACGCGACCGCATGTATCTGGCCGATCACCGCCTTGGACCGGTGGCGCGCCGTGAGGGCTACGCCTCCGTGGAGGATCTGCTCAAGGCCGTGCGCGAGACGCCGGTCGGCAGTCTGGCCTGGTCCGTGATCGAGGCCATGCTGAACGCCGAGACCTGGTTTCGCCGCGACCGCGCCCCCTTCGCCTCGTTCGGCGAGGAGCTGGCGCCGGCCATAGCGACGGTGCGGCCGGGCGGACGGGTTCGCGTGTGGTCGGCCGGCTGCGGCTCTGGCCAGGAGGCCTGGTCCCTGGCCTTGATGGCGGCCGAGGCGGGGGTGCAGGCGGAGGTTCTCGGGACCGACCTGGCCCAGCGTCAGCTGGAGAAGGCGCGCTCGGGACTCTATACCCAGTTCGAGGTTCAGCGGGGCCTGGCCGCCCGCCAGCTGCTACGCTGGTTCGAGCCGCATGAGGAAGCCTGGCGGGTCTCGCCCGTTTTGCGCTCCAACGTCCGCTTCGAGCGGGACAACCTGCTGGACGCCGTTGAGCCCGAGGGCGGCCGCCATGATGTGATCTTCTGCCGCTATGTCCTGTCGGACATGGAGATCACACGCCGCCAGCGGGTCATGGAAAGGCTCGAGGCCGCTCTGGTCGACGACGGTTGCCTGTTCCTCGGTCTGGGCGAGAGCCCGGGAGAGGGCAACCCCGCCTTCCGCGCCGTGTCCGGCCGACCGGGCCTGTTCGTCAAGACACCCCGGCCGAGGATTCGTCGGGCGGCGTAGGACGCCTCACCTCTCCGACGCCGAAGGGCGGCGGGGAAGACAGGTCGCGCCAGCGACCAGGCGGGCGTATCGCCGGCTTTTCCGCCCGCGCTTGATCCAAGGCCGGAGCCCCCCCTCCTGGCGAGCCCTTGCTCGCCTGTCCTTCCCATGCGCCGTCGCGCGTGCGGAGGTGAGAAACGCCGCTTCCCCCTCATCATTCGCTGACGCATCATCCCTGCGAACGGGGGCCGTCCATGATCCGCATTCTGTTGCTGCCGCTGGCGCTGGGTCTCGCCCTGCTGCTCACGGTGTGGAGCGTCCAGACCCCGGCCCCGGCACCGACCGATGCGCCCGAGACCGCCTTCTCGGCCGGGCGGGCCATGGCCGACATCCGCGAGATCGCCCGGGCGCCCCATCCCACGGGCTCGGAGGAGAATGCGCGGGTCCGCGCCTATCTGATCGGCCGCATGCAGCAACTCGGCCTGGAGGTCTCCATCCAGGAGGCCGCGCTGTCCGAAAGCAGCATGCGTCGGCTCGGGAGTTGGGGCGACGAAAGGGCCGCCGAGCGGCGCCTGGTCAATCTGATCGGCGTGCTGGCCGGCGAGGATCGGAGCCTGCCCGTCGTGATGCTGATGGCGCACCACGACACCACCTGGCTGTCGCCGGGGGCTGCGGATGATTCGACCGGCGTGGCGGCGATCCTGGAGGCGGTTCGGGCGATTCAGGCGCGAGGGCCGGTCCGGCGCGACATCGTGGTGCTGTTCACTGACGCCGAGGAGCTGGGCCTGGACGGCGCGCGCGCCTTCTTCGAAGAAAATCCCCTGGCCGAGCGGATCGGCATGGTGGTCAATCTGGAGGCGCGGGGCGGCGGCGGGCGGGCGGCGATGTTCGAGACCGGGCCGGGCAACGCAGAGACCGTCACCGCCTTCGTCGCCGCCACGCGCGGCGTTGAGGGCGGCGTGGTCAGCAACTCGGCCTCGATCGCGATCTATGAGGCCATGCCCAACGCCACCGACTACACCCTGGCGCGGGAGCGGGGGATACCGGGACTGAACCTGGCCTTCACCGGGCGCCCCGGCCACTACCACACGGCGGCCTCGACGCCGGAGGCGCTGGATCAGGGCAGCGTCCAGCACATCGGAGCCCAGGCCCTGGCTTCGGTCGACCTGCTGGCCAGGTCCGACACCTTGCCGCGCCAGACGGTGAACAGCGTGCACGCCGACCTGCTGGGCGCGGCGGTGCTGGTCCTGCCGATGGTCTCGGGCTGGATCGCTCTGGGCGTGACGGCGGTGTTGATGGCGTTTTCGGCCTGGCGCGCGCGTCGGGCGGGCGGGCTGACCGTCGGGGGCGCCCGGCGCGGTCTGATCGACGGCGGGGCCCTGCTGACCACGGGCCTGGTGGTGGCCGGCTTCATGCGGGGGCTGAGCGGCGGGCCGGTGGCCAGCGGCCTCGACTATTATGTGATGATGGCCCGGCTGGCGTGGCTGGAGGGCGGGCTGACGCTGGGCTTTCTGGCGATTGGCCTGGCTCTGCTGGCCGGGGGGGCGATCCGTCGGCCCGGTATCGCGATCGCGGTGGCGGCGATGGCCGTGGCCTCGACCCTCCTGGGGACCTCCGACATCGTCGCCGTCGTCTCGGCGGTCATCGCCGTCGGCCTCTGGCTCCTGCCGCGCCGGGGCGAGCCTGAGGTCTGGGGTGGATGGCTGGGCCTCGTCGCCTGGGTGGTCGTGATCGGATGCGCGCTCCAGGTCGTCAGTCCGGAGGCGGCGGTGCTGGTGATCTGGCCGCTGGCTGTCGGCGCCGTGGCGCTCGCCCTGACGGCGCTGATCGATCCGCGGCTGGAGCGACTGTGGGGCCTGCTCCCGCCCCTGGTCTGCGCGGTGCTCGCCGGGGCCGGGCTGATGGGCGTGTGGCATTTCGTGGCCCTGGCGGTGGGGATGGACGCGCCGGGCGCGCTTGGACTATTCGCCCTGATCCTCCTGATGCTGGTCAGGCCCCTGGCGCCGGGAGGCGAACGGGCGCGACGGGCCATGGCGATCGCGGCGGCGATCTCACTGCTGGTCGGCGTCGGGGTTGCGGGCGGCGCCCGTCTGGCCGAGCCGCCTGGCCCGCATCTGCCGGGTTTCAAGGCCGGAATCGACGACTGAGCGTCTCGAGCGCCCTTTTAACGCCCCTGAAACGGCCGATGGATAATGCTCGCGCCCGACACCTCCAGGAGCGCCCCCTTGGACACCGTGACCCTGCTGTTCCTCAGCATCCTGCCGGCCGTGGCCATCGCCGCGGCCTTGAAGGATCTGACCACCATGACCATCCCCAACTGGATGTCGCTGGTGCTGATCCTCGGCTTCTTTCCGGCCGCCTGGCTGGTCGGCCTGTCGGGCATGGAGGTGCTGGTCCACGCCGGGGTGGCCATGGCCGCCCTGTTCGTCGGAGCGGGCCTGTTCGCGCTTCGGGCCCTGGGCGGCGGCGACGCCAAGCTGATGGCCTCTGCCTCGCTGTGGATGGGTCTGGCCGGCGCGCCCGCCTTCATCCTGTGGACGGCGGTGATCGGGGGCCTGTTCAGCCTGGTCCTGATGATGGTTCGCGCCCAGGCGTCCGTCGCGCTGATCCCCGGGCCGTCGTGGCTGACGCGCCTGCTCCAGCCCAAGGCGGACATCCCCTATGGCGTGGCCATCGCCGCCGGCGTGCTGATGGCCTTCCCAAGCAGCCCAATGGTCGTCAGCTTCGCCGCAGGGCTCTGACTCCACGGCGGAATCTCCACGCTTTCGACGATCCGCGGTTTAGGGCGACGTTAACTTCCCGCCTTCATTGTCGTTAACGCCAAGGGAGCCAAAGGGTCGGGGGAATCCGCCCGCCTCCCTCGACGGAGACGGAACATAATGAAGCCCGCCCGCATCCTCGTCATCTGCGTCGCCGCCGTCGCCGCCATTGGCCTGGCCCTGGTGGTGCGCACCATGGGGTCCGGCGGCGCCGGCCAGCCGGCCGCCGCCGCGCCCGTTCAGACCACGCCCATGACCAAGGTTCTGGTCGCCGCCCGGGATCTGACGCCCGGCACGCGTCTGGCCGCCGCCGACATCGCCTGGAAGGACTGGCCCGCCGACGGCGTGATCCCCGCCTTCATCACCGACGGCAGCATGGCCGCCCCGGCGCCCGAACCGACCCCTGTCGAGAAGGCGGGCGCGGCGGTGACCGAAGTCGTGCGCGGATCTGGCCTCGACGCCCACGTCGGCGCCGTCGTCCGCGAGCCGATCGCCGCGGGCGAGCCCATCATTGATCGCAAGATCGTCCGCGCCGGAGACTCCGGATTTATGGCCGCCTATCTGGAGCCCGGAATGCGCGCCATGGCCATCCGGGTGACGGTCGACACCACCGCCGGCGGCTTCATCCTGCCCGGCGACCGGGTCGATGTCGTCATGACCCGCGAGCTGCGCAACAACGACGCCATGCCCGACGCCAACGCCGCCCGCTTCTCCGCGACGACGGTGATGCAGAACGTCCGCGTCCTGGCCATCGACCAGACCACCCAGCCGGGCGACGAGACCGCCGTGGTCGGGGCCACCGCAACCCTGGCCCTGACGCCGGGCGACGCCGAAGTGCTGGCGCGCTCCAAGGCCGAAGGCGAGCTGTCGCTGATGTTGCGCTCCTATGCCGACGCCGGCGGCCCGTCCGGCCGGACGGTCGCCCAAGCCAATGAACCCCGGTCCGTTCGCGTCTATCGCGGCGGCGCCGCCGAAACGGTGGTCGTGAAATGAGCCGAGCCGTCTCCCTGATCGCCGCCCTGGCCGTCGCGGCCGGGACCGCCGCCCCGCCGCACGCCGCGTGGGCTCAACCCAGCGTGCGCGCCGCCTATGGGGTCGACACCCAGTCGCTGAACCTGCCTCGCGGCCGGTCCGCCGCCATCGACCTGCCGGTCGACGCTCGCGACGTCATCGTCTCCAACCCGCAGGTGGCCGAGGCCATGCTGCATTCGCCGCGCCGCATCACCGTCATCGGCCTGGCGCCGGGCGAGACCGACGCGGTGTTTCTGGACGCCGCCGGCCGACCGATCCTGAATCTGTCGATCCGAGTCGATGCGGGCGTCAGCGCCCTGTCAGACACCCTGGCGCGCCTGATTCCCGGCGCCGATGTGCGGGTCGAGGCGGTCAACGAGAGCCTGATCCTGACCGGCACCGTCTCCAGCCCCGGCGAATCCGACCAGATCACCCAGATCGCCCGCCAGTTCGTCTCGGCGCCCGAGCGGGTGCTGAACATGCTGAACGTGGCGGGGTCCGATCAGGTCATGCTGCGGGTCAAGGTGATCGAGGTTCAGCGCAATGTGATCAAGCAACTGGGCGTGGACATCAACGCCCTGGTTGGTGATGGCGGAGACGGCAGCTTCCGCCTGCTCAGCAGCGCCACTTTCGGCATCGCCGGCAGCCAGCTGGGCGGCGGCGGTCTCACCTACACCAACCCGCCGCCGGACAGCGTCACGGCCGGCCTGAGGGCCTTCGAGCGGGCGGGGCTGGTGCGGACTCTGGCCGAACCCAATCTGACCGCCACCAATGGCGAGAACGCCGACTTCCTGGCCGGTGGCGAGTTCCCAGTTCCCTCGGGACGGGACAATGAGGGCAACGTCCAGATCGAATTCAAGCCCTACGGCGTGCGCCTGGCCTTCCGGCCCATTGTGCTGTCCGAAGGCCGCATCTCGCTCCAGCTCTCGACCGAGGTCTCCGAGCTCACGACCGACGGGGCCTTCACCCTGGGCGGCACGGCCGACAACGCGCTGGTCATTCCGGCCCTAAACGTGCGTCGCACCCAGACGACCGTCGAAATGCCGTCCGGCAGCGCGCTGATGATCTCGGGTCTGCTTCGCGAGCAGACTCGCCAGACGGTCGACGGCCTGCCGGGGCTCGCCTCGGTGCCGGTGCTCGGCTCGCTGTTTCGCTCGCGCGACTATCTCTCGGGCGAGACCGAACTGGTCTTCATCGTCGAACCCTTCGTGATCTCGCCCACTGCGCCGGGCCAGCTCCAGACACCAGCCGACGGGCTGCAGATCGCCCATGACGCCCAGACCCTGCTGCTCGGCCAGCTGAACCGGACCTATGGCGCACCCGCCGGCGCCGCCCCTGTGGCCGGCTGGCAGGGCCCCATCGGCTATGTGATCGAATGAGGATGTCGCCCATGCCGCGCTTCTGCATCCCCGCGCTTCTGACCGCGACCGCCGTCGTGACCCTCGCGGCCTGCGCCAGCGGTCCGACGGGCCCGATCCCGATCACCCCGACCTCGCGCTACACCCTTGCGGTTGAGCCGGGGGTCGATCGCATCGCCCTGGCAGTCCACGAACAGGGGCTGTCGCCGAACCAGCAGGCGGCGGTGCGAGACCTGGCCTGGCGTTTCGCCCATGAAGGCGCTCCGGCCATCGTAATCGAGGCGCCGTCCGGAGGCGATTCCATCGCAGGCGACCAGGCCTGGCGCATCAAGGCGGCGCTGGAGGCCGAGGGCGTCCACCCCTCCGCTGTGGTGGTCCGAGCCTATGCGGCGCCGGATCCCCGCGCTCCTGTGCTGGCCGGTTTCGAGACCCTCAGGGCCCATGTGCCGCAGTGCGGGACCGCCATCTCGACTTTCAAGGGCACCGCGGACAACCAGGCCAGCGGCAACTTCGGCTGCGCCATCACCGCCAACATGGCGGCCCAGATCGCCAATCCGCGCGACATCCTGACGCCGCGCGACATGACGCCCGCGGACGGCAATCGTCGCGCCACGGTGTTCGACAACTATCGCAGGGGCGCGATCTCCTCCGCGCCGCAGGAACCGCTGGTCGGCCAGGCCGTGGCCCAGGCCGTGGAATAGGGCGCGACATGAGCACCTTCGCCACCCAACGCAACTTCGACACCTTCGAGGACGAGTTCGATCTCGACCAGGAGCTGGGCGCCCCCGCGCCCCTGCCGGGCGGGCCGGGCGCCGAGGGGCGCGAGCCGCTGCAGTTTCTCAGTCCGGCCGGCGCCCCGGTCCCGCAGCCCAGCCAAGCTTCCCGGCCGCCGGAGCCGCCCCTGGCGCCGGTCGAGGTCACGGTGGATCTCACTCCCGTCCACGCCCAGGCCGGCTACAATCCCGTCGGCGAACTGGTCGCCAGTGCGCAGGGTGCGCTCGGCGAGATCATGGTGCCGCGCATCGCCATCCACGTCTTCGCCGAGCGACAGGACACCCTGGCGGCGGCCGAGCGCGCCGGTCAGGATCGGCGGCTGGGTCGCGCGTCGACCCAGATCCGGGTCGGCGGCGTGCCGGCGGCGATCGAGGCCTACGCCCACGAGCCGACCCCGCCGCTGATCGTGGTGGAGTGCCTGTCCGACCCCCAGACCCTGCTGGGCGAGATCGATCGCCTGGCCGAGGTCTGCGACATGGGCACCAAGGTGGTTGTCATCGGCGCCACCAACGACATCCTCCTGTATCGCGAGCTGATGCGGCGCGGCGTCAGCGAGTATCTGGTCGCGCCGTTGCAGCCTCTGCAGCTGATCTCGGCCATCGGCGGACTGTTCTCGGACCCGGCCCAGCCCTTCATCGGTCGCACCATCGCCTTCATCGGCGCCCGGGGCGGTTCGGGCGCCTCGGCGATCGCCCACAACACCGCCTACGCCATCTCCGAGCGGAT
>CAZITK010000055.1:0-9759 GCA_964542145.1 uncultured Brevundimonas sp. | reverse complement strand
TGGCCATTCCGGCGTCCTTGAACCGGGGCCTGACCCTGCCGGTGATCGCCGCGCCGATGTTCCTGGTGTCGGGACCGGACCTGGTGGTCGAGGCCTGCAACGCCGGGGTGATCGGAACCTTCCCTTCGCTTAACCACCGGACCACCGAGGGCTATCGCGACTGGCTGAGGGACATCAAGGCGCGGCTGAAGCCCGACGCCGCCCGGTTCGGCGTCAACCACATCGTCCACCCGACAAATCCGCGCCTCCTGGCCGACATGCAGGTGTCGGTGGAGGAGGAGGTTCCCCTGATCATCACCTCGCTGGGGGCGGTGCGCGACGTGGTCGAGGCGGTGCACGGCTATGGCGGCGTTGTGTTCCACGACATCGCCAATGTCCGCCATGCCCGAAAGGCGGCCGACGCGGGCGTGGACGGCCTGATCCTGGTGGCCAATGGGGCAGGCGGGCACGCGGGCGTGGTCAATCCCTTCGCCCTGATCAATGAGGTGCGCTCCTTTTACGATGGAACCATCATCCTGTCCGGCTGCCTGTCGACGGGTCGCGACGTGGCCGGAGCGCTGATGATGGGAGCCGACTTCGCCTATATGGGCACGCGCTTCATCGCCACGACCGAGAGCGGCGCCCAGCCTGAGTACAAGCAGATGATCGTGGGCGCTGGCGCGTCCGACATCACCTATACGCCCGCCGTCTCGGGCATTCCGGCCAACTTCCTGACGCCCTCGCTGGTCGAGAACGGCATCGACCCCAAGGGCCTGCCCGAGCACAAGCTGGACATGGGCGAGGAGGCGCGGGCCTGGAAGACGGTGTGGTCGGCGGGGCAAGGGGCGGGCGCCGTCCATGACATCCCGTCAGTGAGCGAGCTGGTGGGGCGTCTGCGCGAGGAGTTCGACGCCGCTTGGGATGAATTCGTCGAGAAACGGTAGTAAACGGCTCGTCTAGTTCCTTGTCTGGATCAATTCCATGAAGACCTTCCTGCTCGCGATCACCGTCGCTGCCCTCGTCGCCGCTCCGGCGGCGGCTCAGGAAATGGGAGGCGGGCAGTGGGGCTTCTATGCCGGCGCGGCGACCGACAATCGGTCAAAGGACGCCTCGAAATCCGACGGCGATCCCTTCGCCTTCGTCGGGGCGGAATGGACCAGCGCCGACGGCGAGTTCTATTTCGGCCCCAGCGCCGAGACGATAAAGAGCGGCGGCTCGAAGCTGGAAGTCGATTTCAGCGGCGGATGGCGGCCCCAGTTCGGCGGCTTCGATTTCGACTTCAACGCCGCGCACAAATGGCGGCTTGATTCCGCCCCTGGCGTCGATGACGACGCCTGGGAGTTCACGGCCGACATGAAACGCTCAATCGGCCCTGCCAGCGCGCGTGTTCGTCTGCAGCACTCGCCAGACGGCGCCGGTTCGGTACGGGAATGGACCTGGTACGAGGCTCGCGCCGGCTGGGCCTTCACGCCTCGCCTGGAGGGTACGCTGGCGGTGGGTTATCGCGATCAGACCAACGCGCCCAGCTACACCGGCTGGAACGCGGGCGTGACCTACGACCTGACCGACGCCGTGGAGCTGGAGGTGCGCTATCACTCGACCGACGTGGACCACCTGGGCCGCCAGTATGAGGACGTCGTGGTGGCCGGGATCAATCTGGCGTTCTGATGCTGCCGATCATTCGGGCTCGACGACCACGGCGGTGCCATAGGCCAGCACCTCGGCTATGCCCGGCATGATTTCGGTAGCGTCATAGCGCATGGCGATGATGGCGTTCGCGCCGATCGAGGTGGCGTGGGCGACCAATTCACCATACGCCTCCTGACGCGCCGCCTCGGCCAATTTGACATAGGCCCCGACGCGGCCGCCGATCATGGACTGCACCCCGCCGATGGCGTCGGAGACGACATTACGCGAGCGCACGGTGACGCCGCGCACCAGGCCCAGCTGGCGGGTGATGCGATGGCCGGGCAGGTCGTTAGTGGTGACGACGATCATCGGTCTCTCCGGGGCTTAACGTCGCTCCAAGACGCGAAAGGTGAAGGCGTGGTCGTCGCTGTCGCTCTCCGCGTGGCGTTCGGCCAGGGATTCCTCGAAGGCCGCCTCGTCGAAGGCGGGGAACAGGGCGTCGCCGTCCGGCTCGGCCTCGACCTCGGTGATGTAGAGGCGGCGGGCGCGGGGCAGGGCGGCGGCGTAGATCTGGGCCCCGCCGATGATGCAGATTTCCTCGACGCCGTCCTCCGCCGCCGTCTCCTTGGCGATGGACACGGCTTCGGCGAGGCTCTCGCAGACCACGGCCCCCTTGGCCTCGTACGAAAGGTCGCGTGTCAGCACGAGATTCAGCCGGCCAGGCAAGGGGCGCAGCGGCAGGCTGTCCCAGGTCTTGCGACCCATGATGCAGGGCTTGCCCAGGGTGATCGCCTTAAACCGCTTGAGGTCCGAGCGCAGCCGCCAGGGCAGGTCGCCGTCCTGGCCGATGACGCCGTTGCGGCCCCGGGCGACGACGAGGGCGATGTGGGGTTGGGTCACGCTCAGACCGCCACCACGGCCTTGATGTGCGGCCAGGGGTCGTAGCCCTCGAGCAGAAAGTCCGACAGCTCGAACGCGTGCAGATCGTCGCGATCGGTCAGGGTCATGGTCGGCAGGGGGCGCGGCGCACGCGACAGCTGCTCGCGGGCCTGATCGAGGTGGTTCAGATACAGGTGGGCGTCGCCGAAGGTATGGACGAACTCGCCGGGCTTCAGGCCCGTCACCTTGCACAGCATCAGCGTCAGCAGGGCGTAGCTTGCGATGTTGAAGGGCACGCCCAGAAAGACGTCGGCCGAGCGTTGATACAGCTGGCAGCTCAGTTTTCCGTCGGCGACAAAGAACTGGAACAGGCAGTGGCAGGGCGGCAGGGCCATGTCCTCGACGTCGGCCGGGTTCCAGGCCGAGACGATGTGGCGGCGACTGTTGGGGTTGGTCCGCAGGCCCTCGACCAGACGGTCGATCTGGTCGATCACCCGGCCGTCGGGCGCTGCCCAGGAGCGCCACTGCTTGCCATAGACGGGCCCAAGGTCGCCCTTGTCGTCGGCCCATTCGTCCCAGATGCGGACGCCGTTTTCCTTGAGCCAGCCGATGTTGGTCTCGCCACGCAGGAACCACAGCAGTTCGACGATGATCGAGCGCAGGTGCAGCTTCTTGGTGGTCAGCAGGGGGAAGCCGCGCGCGAGGTCGAACCGCAGCTGGCGGCCGAAGACGCCCAGGGTGCCGGTGCCGGTGCGGTCGTCGCGACGGGCGCCGCGCTCCAGGACGTCCTTGAGCAGCGACAGATACTGAAACTCGGGATGAACGAAATCGACGGCCGCCGGAGGGAAGGCGGCGTCAGGGGCAGCGGCGATGGCGAGGGCGGTCATGACGGGCGCTGACTGATTCGCTGATCCAAATTGACCTTTAGCGTCGCGCCGGACTGGCGGCGCGGCAACCGGCGCGCTTTAATCCGGCAAGATTAGCTGGGGAGTATTGGATGGACGCGTTGTTCCAGGATGTCACCGTCTGGACCTGGGTGGCTGCGGTGGTGTTTTTCGCAGCCGGCTATCTATTAGGGCGCGGTCAGGGCAGAGGCGATCCTAGTCGCCTGGGCCGCGGCAGGCGGGATCGCGCCGACAATACAGTGGTTCGCCAGCCGACGCCTCAGCGCGAGCTGAATCAGACCTACGGCTATATCAAGGAAGCCAACGACCAGAACGCGGACGTGAAGCGTCTGCTGGCGGAGGGCAAGACCCTGGAGGCGGTCCAGGCGCTGCGTCGCGCCAATCCCGACATGACCCTGGAAGCCGCCACCCGCGCGGTGCGCAGCTACCTTTCCCAGCGGAGCCGCTGAGCGGCTGCGTCAGGCGGCCAGGGTCAGGCGGTCGGACGTGACCTCGATTCGCGCCAGGCGGCCGAGATAGCTCATGCCCAGGAGCGAAGTGTCGAGCCCGCGTTCCAGCACCACGGCCTCGACCGACTCGACCCGAACGCCGTCTACGGATACCGCTCGCAGGATGATCAGCGCCGCGCGCGTCTCTCCGCCGGCGGTGCGTACCGTCTGATCGAAATCAGACGACACCAGTCGATGGCCGAGGCGCAAGGCATCGTCGCGGGTCAGGGCGACCATGCTGGCGCCCGTATCGACCAGCACCCGAACAGGCCGGCCGTCCATTGTCGCTTCCGCCCAGTAGTGACCGTCGTCTGCGCGAGCGATCTCGGCTGCGCCGCCTGTGGCCGACGGGATCGACGAGACGTCGGAGGCATGGGCTGGCGCTCCCTCGGCGGCGAGGGCCTCCAACCCATACACGGCCGCCAGGGCCACTGTCGTGGCTATCGCCACAAGCATCATGGAGGACCGCTCGATACGCACTGTTTGCTAACCCGCCACGCCGCCTTCTGCGGCCGGAAACGACGCTGTTCTAGGTGGCCCCCAGTTGGAGTCCGGTGAAAGGACGTGGCTAGGCGAAGGTTAACGGTGCTCTCAGCCGAACTCGCGTGGCGCCCGGCCACGGCGCGCGGGCAACTGCGCCATCACCTCGGCGCGCCTTTGGTCGCCAAGCCGCCCCCAGCCGGCGATCTCCTCCAGTGTCCTCAAACACCCCAGACACAGTCCCGACGCCCCATCCATCACGCAGACCTTGGTGCAGGGGCTGGCGATGGCGGGTGGCATGGCGAACGGGTCCGGGCACGACAGGCGAGAGCTTCTTGCTTAGCTCAGGACTCGCTCTGGCCCTAGTTCCCAGCTGCGCATTGCGCCACGCGCGTTAGGGGTTAGGGTGGCCACGGGCGTCAGGCCCGGCCGCGCTCCCCTCGCGGTCAACAACCAAGACAGGATGAACCTGCCATGTCGCAAGACAAGCGCCAGACCCTTCAGGACGCCTTTCTGAATGCGGTCCGCAAGACCAAGACTCCCCTGACCATCTTCCTTGTCAATGGGGTGAAGCTTCAGGGCATCGTCACCTGGTTTGACAACTTCTGCGTCCTGCTGCGTCGCGATGGCCAGAGCCAGCTGGTCTATAAGCACGCCATCTCCACCATCATGCCGTCCGCTCCTGTGCAACTGTACGAGCCCGAGGCCGAGGACGAAGGCTGATCGCCGCCATGGCGAAGTCTGGGCAGCTTCCTACATTGACGCGGTGACCTCAAATCTCATCGATCATCGCCCGCCGGTTGAGCGAGCTCTCGTCATCCACCCCGCCGGCAAGGCGGCGTCCTCACGCACGCCCGAAGAGCGAATCGAAGAGGCCGTGGGCCTCGCTGCCGCGCTAGATCTGGATGTGCGCGGCGCCGAGGTGGCGCGGCTGCGCTCGGTGACGCCGGCCACCCTGTTCGGACGCGGCAAGGTAGACGAACTCGCCGCCCTGGTCCGGGCCGCCGAGGCCGATGTCGTTATCGTCGACGACGACATCACACCGATTCAACAGCGCAACCTGGAGAAGGCCTGGGAAACCAAGGTCATCGATCGATCGGGTCTGATCCTGGAAATTTTCGGTCGGCGGGCGCGGACGCGGGAGGGCCGGCTGCAGGTCGAGCTGGCTCGGCTAGAGTACGAGCGCTCACGGCTAGTCCGCACCTGGACCCACCTTGAGCGCCAGAGGGGCGGCACCGGCTCCACCGGCGGCCCCGGGGAGACCCAGATCGAGCTGGACCGACGCCAGATCGCCGACCGTATCGACAAGCTTAAGGCCGAACTGGAGGACGTGCGCCGCACCCGCGCTCTGCACAGGAAGGCCCGCAAGCGCGCGCCCTATCCGGCCGTGGCCCTGGTTGGCTACACCAATGCCGGCAAATCGACGTTGTTTAACCGTCTGACGGGGTCAGAGGTGCTGGCCAAAGACCTGCTGTTCGCCACCCTGGACACCACGCAGCGCACGATCCGTCTGCCACAGGGCCGTCCGGCGATCGTGGCGGACACCGTAGGCTTCATCTCAGACTTGCCGCACCAGCTGGTGGCCGCCTTCCGCGCGACCCTGGAAGAGGTAGGCGAGGCCGACCTGATCCTGCACGTCCGCGACATCGCCAGCCGCGACTCATCGGCACAGGCGGCTGACGTCGAGGCGGTGCTGGATCGGATCGATACGCCCGAGGGCAAGGTTCGCCGCGTACTGGAGGTCTGGAACAAGGTCGACCTCCTGGCGGGCGAGGACCGCGAAGCCGTCGACGAGGCGGCGGCGCGTGGCGCGCGGCTGGGCGAGGCAGTGGCGGTCTCGGCCTGGACCGGCGAGGGGATCGAGCGGCTGCGCGAGATGATCGCCGCTCAGATCGATGATGAGCCAGAGGCACGGCTGACGCTCGATCCCGGACAGGGCGAGGCTCTGGCCTGGCTGTATCAGCACGGCCGCGTCACCTTCCGCGACACCGACGCCGATGGACGCATCCATTTGGAGGTTCGCCTGGCCCCAGCGCAATTAGGTCGGTTCGAACGGCATTGGCCAGAAGTAGTCCTGCGCTGATGCGCGCGACTTAGGCTTCGAACCGCGTCAGCATTTCTGGCGAAATACGCGCAGGACGCAGCGTCCTGGCGTCAACCAGGCACCATTCCGACACCCCCTGGGCGCACAACTGACCGTGACCATCCTCGATGCGCACGAAACGTTCGAAGCGGGCGCCCCGGGGCGTGCCGACCCAGGTGCGGGCCGTGACCCCGCGCGCGTGCGGCGCGATCGGACGCAGATAGTCGATCTCGTGCCTTAGGGCGACCCAGGACCAGCGGGCTTGGTCGTCCTCGGAGAAGCGGGCGCGCCAGTGGGCGGTCCCCGCTTCCTGCAACCAGGCGACGTAGACGACATTATTGACGTGCCCGTTATCGTCGATGTGACTGGGCCGCACCTCGAGTGGCAAGTCAAAAACCTCGCGATCGGCCGGCGGGATCAGCGCCGGACGAGCCATCAGGCCTCGGCGTCCGCGCTAATCAGGCCCTTTTCAGCCATCAGCTGCTGCAATTCGCCGGCCTGGAACATTTCCCGCACGATGTCCGAGCCGCCGATGAACTCCCCCTTTATGTACAACTGGGGGACGGTCGGCCAGTCGGTGTAGGCCTTGATGCCCTCGCGCAGGACCTCCGACTGGAGCACGTCGACACCAACAAAGGCCGCGCCCACATGGTCGAGAATCTGAACAGTCAGGGCTGAGAAGCCGCAGCGCGGCGCATCCGGAGTGCCCTTCATGAACAGCACCACGGGATTGTCGCTCACGGTCTGGGCGATGAAGGCGTGGGTCGGATCTTCGCCGCCAAGCGCGGCGGGAGGGACGTCGGTCACGATGGCGAGCCTTCTGAACAGGGGAAACTGACCTGTCAGCTAGGGAGACGCGACGGAGGGGTCAAGGCGACCGGCCTCCGTGATCGGTCTTCAGGCGGCCTGCGCGGCGCGTCCGACGCGGGCCATCTCGATCTGCGCCGGAATGCCGGCGGGTAGATCGCGTTCGGTGGTCGAAGCCAGGGCTTCGATTCGCTCGGGGCGATCCGCCTCGAACACGACCGAACAGATAGATGGATCCGTCAGCGCGGCGCCCAGGCAAATCTCCTCGGCGGTCCACTGCGGCGTCTTGTGCAGAAAGGCGAAGGTGCCGGTGTCGGCCAGGACCTCCTTTTTGCCGCCGATGAAGCCCAACAGGCCGCGCTTTGGCTGGTTCAGATTGGCCGCCTTCCTTGCGGTTCGCAGCGCCTCGGGAAAATAGCCGTAGCCCATAACGGCCATGTCGCGCTCCAGGGCCGCGCGAATGCGGCTTCGCGTCTGCCAGGGCGAATTGACGTGGTAGGGCATCGCGACAAGGTCGAAAGCGCCGGTCGAGATATAGGCGTCCATGGCGTCGGCGTCTCCAGCCACGCCAAGCTGCTTGATTCGTCCGGCCGAACGGAGCGCCTTGAGCGCCGTCAGCGTGGCCTGAGGCAGTTCATTCTCGCCGGGCTCATCCAGAATGGCGACGTCGAGCCAGCCGAGCCCCGTGGCGCGCAGGGTCTCTTCGACGGCGGCGGTCACGGCCTCGGCGGAGAAGTCGCGCCGCGATCCGCCATTCAGCATCAGCGACACGGCGATCAGCTTGCGATCGACGCTGGCCAGGGCGGGGCCGGCGATCTCGGTCAGGACAGGGTCGGCGCTTTCCAGTTGAAAACTGTTCACGCCGTTCTCGAGCGCCGCATAGATGGTCGAGCGCATCACCTCGGGGCCTTGCGACAGCAGTGTGTGGCCGAGGCGGAGGGTTAGGGCGGAGATCGAGACGCCGGAGCGTCCGAGGGGGCGATAGCGCATGGGCATTAGTCTCCGGTCGGGACGCTGGTCTCGAGGGCCAGGGCGTGCAGTTCGCCGCCCATTCGTCCGCCCAGGGCGGCATACACCCGTTGGTGCTGTTGCACCCGCGACAGGCCGGCGAAGTCAGACGAGACGATCCGCGCACGATAGTGATCGCCGTCGCCGGCGAGGTCCTGGATCACGATCTCGGCGTTCGGAAAGGCGTCGGTCAGACGCTTTCGCAGTTCGTCCTCGCTCATCGGCATGGGCCGCGATGCTCCCTCGTTCGGCGCCATGGTGAGCGGAAAAGCTTAAGGACGGGCTTATGCGGGTGAGGGGGCGTTGGCGCGGGCCGGGACGTGCAGATCGTAGTTCAGGATCGGGGCCAGCCAGCGTTCGGCGGTCGCCATGTCCCAACCCTTGCGGCGGGCGTAGTCCTCGACCTGATCGCGATCAATCTTGCCGACGCCGAAATAGTGGCTGCCGGGATGGCCGAAATAGAGCCCCGACACCGAGGCCGGCGGCGTCATGGCGAAGCTCTCGGTCAGGGCCATGCCGGCGTTCGCCTCAGCCTCCAGCAGGCGGAACAGGGTCGCCTTCTCGGTATGGTCGGGCTGGGCAGGATAGCCCGGCGCAGGCCGGATGCCCTGATACCGCTCGGCGATCAGATCTTCGATCGCGGCCGCCTCGTCCGGCGCATAGCCCCACAGCTGGGTGCGCACTTCCTTGTGCAGTCGCTCGGCGAAGGCCTCGGCCAGCCGGTCGGCCAGGGCGGTGGCCATGATGGCGGAATAGTCGTCGCCCGCCGCCTTGAACTCGGCCGCCTTCTCCAGCTCGCCATGCCCGGCGGTGACGGCGAAGGCGCCGATCCAGTCGTCGCCATCCTCAGCCACGAAGTCCGACAGGCACAGGTTCGGCTTGCCGTTGGATTTGGCGATCTGCTGGCGCAGGCCGTGGAACCGGGCCAGTTCCTCCGTGCGGGCGTCATCGGCCCAGACCATGATGTCTTCGCCGCGCGCATTGGCGGGCCAGAAGCCGACGACGCCGCGCGCGGTGAACCAGCGCTCCTCGACGATCCGCTTCAGCATCGCCTGCGCGTCGGCGAACAGGTCACGTGCGGCCTCGCCGACCACCTCGTCCTCCAGGATCAGCGGATAGCGGCCGATCAGCTCCCAGCTGGCGAAGAAGGGCGTCCAGTCGATGTGGTCGGCGAGGTCCGAAAGGTCCCAGGCGTCGAACGCCCGCACGCCCAGGAAGGACGGTCGGCCCGCCGGCGCCTGATCTTCGGCTGGCCGCCAGCGGTTGGCGCGGGCCTTTTCGAGCGCGGCGCGGGCCTTGTTGTCCTGGCCCCGGGCGTACTGCTCGCGGATGCGGGCATAGTCGTCACGCGTGGCCTGTTCGTTCTTCGCCTTGTCCGTCGGCGACAACAGGCCCGACACCACCCCCACGGCGCGGCTGGCGTCGATCACATAGGTGGTCGATCCGCGCCGGTAGGCGGGCTCGATCTTGACCGCCGTGTGGGTGCGGCTGGTGGTGGCGC
>CAZITK010000054.1:0-9782 GCA_964542145.1 uncultured Brevundimonas sp. | reverse complement strand
CCTTGGTCGGATCCTTGCCGGAAAACGCGCCGCCGCCGTGGGGCGCCGCGCCGCCATAGGTGTCGACGATGATCTTCCTACCCGTCAGGCCGGTATCGCCGTCCGGCCCGCCGATCTCGAAGATGCCGGTCGGATTGATGTGCCAGACGGTCTGGTTGGTGATGAAACCCTCGGGCAGGACGCTCTCGACCACCGGCCGCACCACGGCGGCCACCTCGGCCTGGGTCTTGCCCTTGGCGTGTTGGGTGGAGACGACAATGGAGGTGGCGCGCACCGGGCGGCCATTCTCATAGTGCAGAGTCACCTGGCTCTTGGCGTCGGGTTCCAGGATGCTTCCGCCGGCATGGCGCAGTTTGGCCAAGGCCTTCAGGATGTTGTGGCTGTAGGCCAGAGTGGCCGGCATCAGCTCAGGCGTCTCATTGGAGGCGTAGCCGAACATGATGCCCTGGTCGCCAGCGCCCTCGTCTTTGCCCTCGGCGGCATCGACGCCGAGTGCGATGTCAGCCGACTGGCCATGAAGGTGGTTCTCGAACGTCAGGTGTTCATGGTGGAAGCCGTCCTGCTCATAGCCGATATCGCGCACCGCCTGGCGCACCGCCTGTTCGATCTCGGCCTCGATGCCGGGCGCCCAGGCGCCGTCCTCCCAGATGCCCCTGCCGCGGATTTCGCCGGCCAGGACCACGCGGTTGGTGGTGGTGAGCGTCTCGCAGGCGACCCGCGCCTCGGGATCACGCGCCAGGAACAGGTCCACCACCGTGTCCGAGATGCGGTCTGCGACCTTGTCGGGATGGCCCTCGGAAACGCTCTCGGAGGTGAACAAGAAGGAGGATCGGGACACGGGCGGACAGGCTCCGGGCGACTGGGTCGTCGAACATATAAAGACATGCTTATATGTTCAAGAAGCGACGTCGCCACGGCGCGGTTGTGATGCTCGCGACGACAGCCATGAGTACCGCATCAGGTCGCCAAGATGCGGTCGCCATTGCGGCTGACCCCTATTCCTCCCGCGGCAAGACGGTGAGCACACGGGTCACATGGGCGTGAAATTCGGCCATGTAGTTGCGGAGGAATGTCTTTGTACCTTCCACCGTCACTTCTCCGTCGTCCGTAATCAGGCCGGGGGTGAACTGGATATAGCCCTCAACCGTGTTCATCTGAGGCGCGTTCAGGAAACCAAGAATGCTGCGAAGGTGTTGCTGGCCAACGGCGGTGCCGATCGCGCCTGGGGAGGTTCCGATCACCGCCGTGGGTTTCCGGGCGAAGGAATTGGTCCCCCAAGGGCGGCTTGCCCAGTCGATGGCGTTCTTCAAGGCACCCGGGATTGAGCGATTATACTCGGGCGTGACGATCAGCAGGGCGTCTGAAGTCTTGATCGCCGCCTTGAAGGCGCTGGCGGCAGCGGGATAATTCGTGTCGTAATCGTGGCTGTAGAGGGGGAGATCTTCAAAACCGATCTCATGAAACGTCATGCCTTCGGGCGAGAGGCGCGTCAGCGCCGTCGCGAGTTTGCGGTTGATCGAGCCCTTTGCAAGGCTGCCGACCAGATAGCCCACTTTGAACGTGGTCATGGAGTCCTCCTCGTGATCGGTCTACGATCGGTCCGGATGCGACGTTAGGCGGCGGCGAAGGGAACCACAACTCCCGTCTCCGGCGTCGCCCGTCCCTCGGCTGCGGGCCCTCTGTTGCGGCAGCCCGGTGTTGGTTCTCGGCCGCCGAGAGGTCGTGCGGGCGATGACATGATCTTGAAGGCGCGGCTGACGATGCGGCCACGAGAGAAAGGCGGATATCTCCACGACGCCTCCGATTAGATGTGGTGTGGTGCTGCGGACGCCTTGGTCGTGGGAGTGTGGGAATGGTCCGGGAGATTGAGACACCGCCCAGACGGATCGTGTTGGCGACCGATCTGAGCGGAGCGGGCGATCGCGCGCTGGATCGCGCGACGGCGCTGGCCGCCGGATGGGACGCCGAACTCGTCATCGTCCACGCGCTGGACGACCCCACCTGGGACGTCGCCCAAAACCTTCCATCCTGGCGACGTCCGCCCGATCTGGCCGCGCTGGCGGAACGGCAGATTCGCGATGACATCCGCGGCTCGTGTCCCCGCTTGCGTTTTTACATCGAAGACGGTCGGCCCCTGAAGGTGATCCTGGAAACCGTGCACCGTGAGCAGGCCGATCTGCTGGTCGTGGGGATCGGCCGGGCACGCGCGTTCGGCAGCCGGTCACGCACGGTCGATGAGCTTTTCAGACGGTCTCCGGCGTCCATGCTGGTTGTCAAGACCCGACCCCACGGCCCCTATGGTCGTGTCCTGGTAGGGACCGACTATTCCGATGAGGCGCGCATAGGCCTGGAGGCGGCCGCCCGCCTGTTTCCCTCCGCAACCATGACCTTGATGCACGCCTATGACATGCCCTACCGGAACCACTACCTTGACCTAGGCTTGGCCGAGCGCGTCGAAACGGTCGAAACGCAAACGATCATCACCTGGCTGAACCAAGCTGATCTGCAGGAAGCAGACAGGACGCGCATTCAGCCTCTCATCGAACACGGGGCCCCGGAAACGATGCTCGCGGCCTATGCACGCGAGCATGACGCGGACCTCACCGTCGTCGGGGCCTATGAGCGGAGCTTGCTGTTTCACAAGATGGTGGGCGGGGGAGGCCCGAGGATCGTCCATGCGATGCCGAACGACGTTCTGGTCATAAGGCCCGCCCGGCAAGACGGCCGCCAGACCGCTCAGCTGGAAGGGGAGGGCGGAGTCATCGGTTCTGATGACGCGCCCTGACCTGCGATCAGGCGGGATAGAAGGGTGCGGCCATGAATCCAGCGGACGGCACAGATGAGCTCCTCCGGACGGTGGTGCTGGTGCTGGACCTTTGCGGGACCTTCGCCTTTGCGCTCAGCGGCGCGATGGCGGGGGTCAGGCGCCGGTTAGACCTGTTCGGTGTGCTGGTGCTGTCCTTCGCAGCCGCCACCTGCGGAGGAATAGCGCGGGACCTGCTTATCGGCGCGACGCCACCCGCCGCGCTTGAGGATTGGCGATATTTGGCGATGTCCCTTACGGCGGGGACTTTCGTCTTTTTCTGGTCACCGATCGTCGAGAAACTCAGCCAGCCGGCGCGCCTGCTTGACGCCATGGGCCTTGCGCTTTTCGCTGTCGCGGGGACGGAAAAGGCCCTCGCCTCCGGTTTGACGCCCGTGATGGCGGCCCTTCTGGGGATGCTGACCGGCATAGGCGGCGGTGTCGCGCGAGACGTTCTGCTTGCGGAAGTTCCAGCCGTCCTGCGCTCGGACCTCTACGCGGTCGCAGCCCTGGCGGGCGCGGCGGTGGTCGTGGGCGGGCATTTACTGGACATGCCCGTCATCTTGACGGCGTTGGCCGGCGGCCTGGTGTGCTTTGGGCTGCGCATCATCGCAATCCGTCGCGGTTGGAGTCTTCCCTTGGCTCCGCCTGAACGCGACGTCTAACCATCCGGGGACGGCCGGGACTGCGTAAGTCGCGGCATTAATGGGCGCGGCCAAGCCTGAGGCGACTCCACGTACGAGAGCAGGGTTTTTGAATATTCCGAGCGGTTGGATAGAGTTGACACTAACAGCCCGCGGACGCACTATCCTCGCATAATGTGGAAATGCGCCGTCCATTTGCGGAACACGCTTCACGCCGGACGCTTCGTCGGAGGCGTCTAGCCCCAAACTCGTACTGAGCGAAAGCTCGGAGTTTGGGGTTTCTTTCGTTGCGCCCGATATGTCGATGCAGGCGAATCGAAATCTCCGATCGCGCACCAGCACGTGTGCGGAAATCTAATGCTCACTTTCTAATCAAAAACCCCTCCAAGAAACGCGCGCCGGATCCGCGGCGTCGCGCCGACCAGCGGCAAGGAAATCGTTATGACGAAAACCAAGTCAAAGACTGTCAGGAAGCCTCGACTTCTCATCACGACCGCCGATTTGGAAACCCTTGAGTCGATGGTCGGTCGTGCGCCGACGTCCGCCGCAGCGAAGTTGCTAGAGGGCGAGCTCGACCGGGCCGTCGTCGTGAACGAAGCCTTCAGCGCCCGGCCTTTCTGCCGGATCGGCAGTTGGGTGACCTACGAGGATCAAGGCTCCGGCCAAACGCGGAAGATCCAGCTGGTCCTGCCGGCCGACGCTGATATCGACAAGGGGTGCGTGTCGGTGCTCAGCCTCGTCGGCGCGGCCCTTCTCGGGCTGACCGTAGGGGCCGAGTTCGACTGGGCGGACGACAAGGGCCGGCCACACCGCCTCAAGGTGCTGGACGTGGCGAACGAGCATGACGCGCGGGACGGCTAGCGACGCCGGCTTGCTCGCGGCCGTCTCGTCGGAAGCCCTTTGCGCCGCGCGCTGGGAGCGGATCGATCTCCAGAGCCGGCGTCCGGACATGGCCCATGACGAACTGCTCCTCGCCAGGGCGGCCGAACTGGCGATGTCGCCCATCGGCCGGGACCAAGTGATGTCTCTCGCGCTCGAGCACGTGGTGCGCGACGCCGCTGCCGATGTTTCTCTCTTGGAAGGTTCTCCCCCGGGGGACGAACGCGCCCGCATCGCCAAGCGGGTCTTTGAATGTGGACCGCGCCGCGCCGCCGAGACAGACGCGCTGGTGGCCCAGATCGAGGAGACTCACGCCAGGCGTCTGGGTCGCGAGGCGCGGCTTGATCTTTTGGCCGAGCGCATCGGACAGGAGGCGATTCTGCAAGAAGGGCTGTGGGATCATCCCGCCATCCCGGCGAACGACGGCGTCCGCCTGGCGATGCTCTGTTCCATACCCAAGCTTCGCGAACGCCATGAGGCGCTGTCAGGCGGCGGGGTCTGGAGAGCCTTGCCGCGCTGGTTCGGCTTCGCCAATCGATGGGCGCGCTGAGGCGAATGGCGCGGGAGCGGGGGGATCGTCAGCATGATACCGGAGCTGTGCAGCGCGCCGGTTGGTGGACGTCCACCACCGTGGGTGCAGACCCTTTGTCTTGCGTTTGATCATGGCGGTCGCTCCTCCAGCTGGGGCGACCACACCGGCCGCCCACTGTGGGGCCGAGGTTCGTCGTGGGCATGATGCTAGGTCACACCGTCCCGCGTTCGCTCCTTCACGGCGGCGGCAAGCGACGTCGCGCGGGCGGCGCGGGGCGATAGGCTGTTTCAGGAACTCAACTCATGAACCTGCCCTTCCTTTGAGAGGCCAGGCTGCCGATCAGTCTGGCGAACCGCAGGTTCTTGCTTGAGGCCGGACGAACAGGAAAGCACCAGTGACGCCTTCGGGAACACGCCCCCTTTTTACGATCGGTCATTCAACGCGGAGCGTGGAGGAAATCGCCGCATTGATGCAGACCGTGGGCGCAGACACGATCGTCGACGTGCGGACCATTCCAAGGTCCCGGACCAATCCTCAGTTTAACAAGGACGCCCTGCCAGACAGTCTCGCCGAATGGCAGATCGCCTATCGGCACATTGCGGAGCTAGGCGGCCTGCGTGGTCGCCAGACTTCCGGGGAGTCAGCAAACACCTACTGGCGCAACAAGAGCTTTCGCAACTACGCCGATTACGCACTCACAAAGACCTTCAGCGAAGGGCTGCAGGAACTCATTCTTCTGGCGCAGAACCGAACTTGCGCCATTATGTGCGCCGAGATCCTATGGTGGCGGTGTCACCGCCGGATCATTGCTGATTACCTGATCTCCAAAGAGATGTCGGTTCAGCATATACTGAGCCTCACAGACATAAAGCCCGCCACCCTCACGCCCGGCGCCACCCTGGTTACTGGCGGCATACTGTACGTTGATACGCCTAGGTCCGGAACGCCAGGAACACTGGCTATGCCCGGCTGATGCCGCTGCTGTCGCGAACCCGTCGGGACCGGATCACCTCGGCCGCTCCAGCACAGTTTTGGCGGACCAAGCACGGGTTGGCTTGGCAGGCGATTCTCAATCGACGAGGGTTGGAGAGCCGTCGTGGATCGATGTGTGAGCGGGTGGCGGGTGATCCGGACACCGCGCGGCCGTAGCCGTTCTTAACGAGCCCTGCGTCCTCTCTCGTCCAGCGGACACCGCAGGTTGACTTCGACATGCTGAAGAGCCCCCATGCGACGCTTCAAGGTGCGTCTCCGCTCGTCGCACCAAGCGAGAATGTCATGGATCGCGCGGATGACGCACACGGCTCCAGCCAGCACCGTGGTCAAACGAGCAGGGGCTCGCAAGCACCAGTGAAGGATCCAGTCTGCGGGATGCGCGTCGACCCCTCCGCCTCCACGCACACAGCCCAGCACCACGAGCAGATTTTCCATTTCTGCTCGGCGGGCTGCAAGACCAAATTCGAGGCCCGCCCCGACGCTTATTTAGACGCCACTACACCCGCCGCCGCAGAGGCGCCGACGGGGACCATCTACACCTGCCCCATGCATCTCCAGGTCCGGCAGGTCGGGCCAGGAGCCTGCCCCCTCTGTGGCATGGCTTTGGAACCTGAGACCGTTACGGCGGACGCTGGCCCCAACCCCGAACTGGCTGACATGACGCGCCGATTCTGGGTCGCGCTGGTGCTGACGGCGCCGGTGTTCGCCATGGAGATGGGCGAGCATCTGACGGGCCTGCGTCTGCCGGTGTCGTTGCAGACCTCCAACTGGATCCAGCTTCTGCTGGCCACGCCGGTGGTTCTCTGGGCCGGCGCGCCGTTTTTCGCACGGGGGTGGGCCTCGCTGAAATCGCGCTCCCTGAACATGTTCACCTTGATCGCCATGGGCACCGGGACGGCCTGGCTGTACAGCCTGGTCGCTACGGCAGCGCCCGGAATCTTCCCGGCCGGCTTCCGCGGCCAGGAGGGTACGGCGCCCGTCTATTTCGAAGCCGCCGCGGTGATCACCGCCTTGGTGCTGTTGGGCCAGGTGCTGGAGCTCCGGGCTCGCGAGCGCACCTCCGGCGCCATCCGCGCCCTGCTAGATCTCGCGCCCAAGACCGCGCGGCGCGTTCGCGAGGACGGCGTCGACGAGGAGGTCACGCTGGATCTCATCGCGGTCGGCGACCACCTGCGCGTACGTCCGGGAGAGAAGGCGCCGGTCGACGGTAAGATCGTGGAGGGCCGTAGCGCCATCGATGAGTCCATGGTCACGGGCGAGGCCATGCCGGTCACCAGGGAGTCCGGCGACGCTGTGGTGGCTGGCTCGGTCAACAAGACCGGCTCCTTCGTCATGCGCGCCCAGCGAGTCGGCGCCGATACCCTGCTGTCGCAGATCGTGCAGATGGTCGCCCAGGCGCAGCGCTCTCGCGCACCCATCCAGCGCATGGCCGATCGTGTCTCGGCGTGGTTCGTGCCGGCGGTGATCGGCGTAGCCGTTCTAGCCTTCGGCGCCTGGGCCGTGGTCGGGCCAGAGCCCCGCCTCAGTTACGGCCTGTTGGCGGCGGTCTCGGTCTTGATTATCGCCTGCCCCTGCGCGCTGGGTCTGGCGACTCCGATCTCGATCATGGTGGGCGTCGGTCGCGGGGCGCAGGCGGGCGTCCTGATCAAGAACGCCGAGGCGCTGGAGCGCTTCGAGAAGATTGACACCTTGGTGATAGACAAGACGGGCACCCTAACCGAGGGGCGGCCCGCCGTCACAACCATCCGGGCCCTTGGCGTCGACGAGACCGAACTGCTACGTCTGGCCGCCAGCCTGGAGCGCGGCAGTGAGCACCCGCTCGCCGACGCGATCGTGAGAGCCGCGCGTCAGCGAGGGCTGACCCTGGCCGAGCCCTCGGAGTTCGACTCGCCAGTCGGCAAGGGCGTCCTCGGCGTGGTGGAAGGTCGCCGCATCGTGATCGGTAACGCGCGCTTCCTCGCCGAACAGGGCCTGATGCCGGGCGCCTTGGAGCCCGAGGCCGAGCGGCTGCGTGGAGAGGGCGCCACGGCGATCTTCTGCGCGGTGGATGGCCGCGTGGTCGGGCTGTTCGCCATCGGCGACCCGATCAAGCCCACCACCCCCGAAGCGGTGCGCGCGCTCAACGCCCAGGGGGTGCGCCTGATTATGATGACGGGCGACAACCGCACCACTGCACTGGCGGTCGCGCGGACGCTGGGAATCGACGAAGTCGAGGCCGAGGTGCTGCCGCAGGATAAGGCGGCAGTGGTGGAACGGCTGCGGCGCGAAGGCAAGGTAGTCGGCATGGCCGGCGACGGTGTCAACGACGCGCCGGCGCTGGCGGCTGCGGACGTGGGGATCGCCATGGGCGCGGGGGCCGACGTGGCCATCGAGAGCGCCGGCGTGACCCTGCTGCGCGGCGACCTACAGGGGATCGTCAGCGCCCGACGGCTGAGCCGGGCGACGATGCGCAACATCCGCCAGAACCTGTTCTTCGCCTTCGTTTACAACGCGGCGGGAGTGCCGGTCGCGGCGGGCGCGCTCTATCCGCTTTTCGGTTGGCTACTGTCACCACAGCTGGCCGCCGCAGCAATGGCTCTGTCCTCCGTCAGCGTCATCGCAAACGCGCTCCGCCTCCGCGCAGTCAAGCTGTAACACACTGACCCCGGCGATCTGCGGCGGCCTGTCGGCGCCTCGCCGCCGCCGCCGGCCGCTGACTTGATCACGCCGCCGCCCTCACGAGGTGTCGCATGCACATCCGAATCCTCTTTAGGGGTGATCTCGCGATCGTTTTGGACGCGAGCACGTGCTTGGATTCACGGAAAGCGTCACCGTGGGCGAACTTCGCCGCCGGCTCATCGACCAGATCGAAGGCTCCGAGTCCCTTCTGTCGAGACCTAATGTTCGCATGGCGCTTGATCAGGCCATTGTCCCCGATACGGCGGTCGTCAGTGCGGGCCAAGAGGTCGCCGTCCTTCCGATCTTCTCCGGCGGCTGAGATGGCGGTTTACGACGCTCCTCTCGCCCGATCCGCCTAGCGCGGAGATCGAGCTTCGGAATTTCCTCGGGGACCGCAAGGAAGATGGGGCGGTAGCGGCCTTCGTCGCCTTGCGCGCGACAGCTCCGCCGCCGGCCCCGTCACCGGCCTCTACCTGGATCACTATCTGGATTCCCCGAGCGCTCGCTGGAGATCATCGCCGCAGAGGCCTGCGCGCGTTTCCCGGTCAGCGACGTGCGAGTGGTTCATCGCTGTGGGGCGGCACGGCCCGGCGAGGTGATCGTCTCGGTCGCCGCCGCCGCGCCTCATCGGCGGGCCGTTTTCGAGGCTGCGGACTATCTGATGGATCGATTGAAGACGGAGGCCGCGTTCTGGAAGCGGGAGGACAGACCGGGCGGCTCGCGCTGGATCGAACCGACCGCACGAGACCGCGCGGACCGCCAGAGATGGAGCGACTGATGCCCGGAATTGACGACCGCTTGGAGTACCATCCTCTGAATATCGCCGTGCTGACGGTGTCGGATACGCGGACCCATGCGTGCTTGCCTGACGGCCTCGGCTCTATCGCCCGTGCCCAACGATCTCCAGACGTGCGTCCTGCCGACCGACGGGATCAATCCTCGGGGCACTCTGATCCGAAGATAGAAGACCCTTCCTCGGACGATCAGCCCGGACTGTCGCCGCCCGGAGCGTGGACCGGACCGTAAGGACGGTGAACTGGGCCGTTCGGACGGTCTGTGAACCACACTGGTGCGGCAGCCTGGAGGCGGAATACGCCTTTCAGGACAACGTGCTGACCCAGCGTCAACGGGACGATTGTGTACCACGTTGGTGCAGCAATCAGGCTCACACGGCGGCGCCGGCGGCAAAAACCGCAGTCGTCTTGGGACATTAGGAAAAGATGGTGGATGCGACAGGGATTGAACCTGTGACCCCCTCGGTGTGAACGAGGTG
>CAZITK010000053.1:2467-9834 GCA_964542145.1 uncultured Brevundimonas sp. | reverse complement strand
GATGGTGGTGATGAAATTGATCGCGCCCAGGATCGACGAGGCCCCGGCCATGTGCAGCGAGAAGATCGCCAGGTCGAACGACGGACCGGCGTGGCCCACGGTCGCCAACGGCGGATAGGCGGTCCACCCCCCGCCGAAGCCGCGTCCCGGCCCCCCGTCGACAAAGAGCGACAGGCACAACAGGACAAAGGCGAAAAACAACATCCAGAACGAGATGTTGTTCATTCGAGGGAACGCCATGTCGGGCGCGCCGATCATCAGCGGAATGAAATAGTTGGCGAACCCGCCCATTGTCGCCGGCATGACGACGAAGAACACCATGATCAGGGCGTGGGCCGTGACCGTGACGTTATAGCCGTGCTTTGACGCCTCGACGATGCCGAGGTGCTGGATGATCGAGCCTTCACGGAAGATCTGGATGCCCGGCTCGGCGAGCTCCCAGCGGATGAGGCCCGACAGCGCACCGCCGATGAGGCCCGTGACGATGGCGAACATCAGATAGAGAAGGCCGATGTCCTTGTGGTTCGTCGACAGGAACCAGCGGGTGAAAAACCCCGGCTTGTGGTCGTGCTCGTGGTCATGGTCGTGACCCGGATTGGCGGTAGCGGTGGCCATGATCAATCTGTTTCCGGCTTCGCGTCAGTCTCAGGCGGCCGCCGGCGAAGGCGCCGGGGTCGTCGCAGTGGCGGGGGCGGAAGCGTCCGGGTCGGACGCCTCGTCGGTCTCTGTCTCGGTCGCGTCCGCTTCGGTCGCGGCGGCTTGGGCCGCGGCGGCCTGGGCGGCGGCAGCTTGGGCTTCGGCCTCGGCGGCCGCGTCGGCGGCGAAGGTCAGCGACCCCCCCCGACCCTCGACCCAGGCGGCGAACTCTTCCTGGCTCACCACATTGACCTGGATCGGCATGAAGGCGTGGTCCACGCCGCACAATTCGGAGCACTGTCCATAGAAGGTGCCGACGCGGTCGGCGCGAAACCAGGTTTCGTTCACCCGACCCGGAATAGCGTCCACCTTGATGCCGAAGGCGGGCACGGCGACCGCGTGAATGACGTCCGAAGCTGTGATCAGGAGACGGACCGTCTGGCCGACCGGCACCACCATCGGCTCGTCGGCGGCCAGGCGGTACAGCTGCGACGTCGTCTCGTTTTCGGGCAGCATGTTTGAAATATATTCCGACACGCCCTGGTCGGGATACTCATAGGCCCAGTTCCACTGGTTGCCCGTGACCTTCACCGTCAGGTCCGGCTCGGGCATCTCGTGATATTCGAACAGCAGCCGGAAGGAGAAGATGGCAATGACCGCCAGGATCAGAACCGGCGTTATGGTCCACAGCACCTCGATCAGCGTGTTGTGGCTCCAGCCCGCCGGAGTGGGATTGCGCTTGGCGTTATATCGAAACGCGACCCACAACAGCAGACCCAGCACCAGCAGGCAGATGACGGTGATCAACGGCATCAGAACGATGTTGTGAAAGAAGTGCGCGCTCTCGTGCAGAGGCGAGGCCGCCGGCTGAAGCCCGATGCCGCCCGGCGTCGGTTGGCCCATCAACTGGCCCGACGCGAGGGCCTGACCCGCGCTGAACATCAGGCTGGTGGCCGCCAGCATGGTCGAGGCGACCATGGCTCTGGCTCGCTTGCCCATCCCCATTCGAGAGTTCCTCAATAGCCGTTTTCCGGACCGCCTGCTGAGAGAGCGGCACAACACCATTCGGCGGGCCAAGCGGGTCCGCGTCGCGTCAGGCCGGTCCATATCGGCTCGGTCCTCGCTTGCCAAGCGGCCGGCGTGCATTCCACCCGGTTCTCAGCGTCGCACGATAAAAGTTTCGTCATGTTACGCAAGCTACCTTGCAGAGACAGCTAGCAGTTGGCATAGTGGGTGCGAACTACGGAGGGCCCATGCCCGAAATCATCGAAACCCAGTTGAAGAAGGGCGTGCTCGGCCTTTGCGTGCTGGCCTTGCTGTCTCGCGAGGACAGCTACGCCTACGAGATCGCCAGCCGTCTCGCCGCCGGCGTGGATATGGGTGAAGGCACCATTTATCCGCTGATGCGTCGGCTTCAGACTGATGGTCTGGTCGAGACCTATCTGGTCGAATCGTCCTCGGGCCCGTCGCGCAAATACTACCGCTTGACCGCCGCGGGACGCGCCAGTCTGGATCGCCAGACCACCGAGTGGGCCGCTTTCGCCCGCGCCGTGGACGCCATCATCCATGCACCCGGCCCCCGCCCAGAGACGGCCGACCAAACGGCCGCCGGCCCTGCCCAAGAGGTTCGCCCCCAGGAGGCTCAACCATGACCCGCGCCGACTTCCTCGCCCGCCTCAAGTCTGGCCTGGCCGGCATGCCCATCGGAGCACAGGCGGACATTATCTCGGACTATGAGCGGCACTTCGATGACGGCAAGGCCGCGGGCCGAAGCGACGCCGAGATCGCCGCCGCCCTGGGCGACCCGGATCGGCTGGCGCGCGAGTTGCGCGCCGAACAAGGCCTCAGGCGCTGGGAGGACGAACGCAGCCCGTCCAACGCCGCGGCCGCCGTCTTCGCCTTGGTCGGGCTGGGCGCTCTCGACATCATTATCCTGCTCCCGCTGCTGACCGCGGTGGTCAGCGCCATCGCCGGCCTGTTCGTCGGGGCCATCGGCGCCTTTGTCTTCGGCGGCGGCGTTATGGCGGTCGGCCCGTTCCTCGATCCGCCCGGCGGCCCCCTGTTCGCGGTGCTGCTGGGCCTGGGCATTATGGGCGGCGCCGTGTTTGGCGGCGCAGTCCTGACCATCGTCTCCATCTGGCTGGTCAACGGCCTGGTGTGGTTCGCCCGTCTTCACTACCGCCTGATCAAGCCGGCGCTCGAGCAGAGCCCGGCCCCGGCTGAAGGAGTCCGCCCGTGATCCGTACACTCGCCATTATCGCCGGCGCCGGCCTGGCGCTCTCGCTGGTCGGTCTCGCGGGCGCCGCCGCGGTCGGCGGCCACGAGCTTCGCCAGGGCGACTGGACCAACGCCTGGACCTGGTCGGACAGCGAAGATCGCCGGTCGGCCGCGGGGCCGCGCCGTATGGCCCAACGCAGCCTGGCTTGGACCGGCGGCGACCGGCTGTCGGTGACTATCCCGACGGATGTGATCTTCGTTCAGGGCTCGCCGGCTTCGGTCGCGATCGAGGGCCGGCAGGATGTGATCGACAGCCTTACCCTGGTCGATGGGAGACTGGCCTTTGAGGAAGGCGTGTCCTGGCGGGGCCTGGACGATTCGGACCTTCAAGTCACCGTCACGGCCCCTGACGTGCGCCGGTTCGAAGTGACGGGCTCGGGCGACTTGTCGATCCGCGGCTATGACGCCGAGACGCTGGCCGTTTCGATCGAGGGGTCTGGCGATATCGACGCCGCCGGCCGCGCCACCACCGTCGAGGCCGTGGTGTCCGGCTCGGGCGACATCGACCTGGAATATCTCGAGGCTGTTGACGCCAGCGCCTCCATCGCCGGCTCGGGCAAGATCGAGCTCGCCGCAACCGGGGTGGTCTCGGCCTCCGTCGCGGGTTCTGGCGACGTCGTGCTTCACCGTCGCCCCGCCAGCCTGTCCAGTCAGGTCGCCGGATCGGGTCATGTGCGGGTCAACGACTGAGGCGGGGATAACCCCCGCTTAAGGGCAGCCCGGCATAAGCGGGGTGTGAACAGACGCGTCCTCCTTATCGCCAGCGCGCTCGCCGGCGCCGCTCCCGCTCCGGCGCTCGCCGCGACCGCGCCAAAGTCGGGGTCGGCGGCGGCCGATCCGTTCCTGAGGCTGCCGACCCTGACAGCCACGGTCACGCGACGCGACGGTCGCCGCGGCGTGCTGACGGTGGAAGTCGGCGTCCACGCTCCCGACCCCGAGGTTGCGACCCGCGCCGCCCAATCGGCGCCGCGCCTGCGCGCCGCCTTCAACGAGGTCGTCAGGGCGATCGGCGCCGGCCTGCTGCCCGGCGCCGTGCCGGACGTGGAGCGCCTGAGCCGCGAACTCCAGATCGCCTGCGATCAGGCTCTCGGCCGACCCGGCGGTCGCGTCCTGCTCGGCACCCTGATGGCGGTCTGAGCGGCCGACCAGGGCGCGAGCAAGAACCGTCTGACCAAGCACGGATCGGTTGACAGCAGGGCCGCGCGACGCCATCTGCGCGGCCTTCCTTCCCGACAGCTCCCGGCCCCCTCCGTCGTCGCTCGGCCCGCTCAATGACCTATATCGTCACCGACGCCTGCGTTCGCTGCAAGTTCATGGACTGTGTCGAGGTGTGCCCGGTCGACTGCTTCTATGAGGGCGAGAACTTTTTGGTCATCGCGCCGGATGAGTGCATCGATTGCGGCGTGTGCGAGCCGGAGTGCCCGGTCGATGCGATCAAGCCGGACACCGAGGACGAGCCTGACGGCAAGTGGCTGCAGGTCAACGCCGAATACGCCAAGGTCTGGCCGAACATCACCGTCAAGGGTCAGCCTCCGCCCGACGCCGAACGGTTCGAACGCGAAACGGGCAAGTTCGAAAAGTATTTCTCGGAAAAGCCCGGCAAGGGCTCCTGACCCCCAATCCGCCTGTGCGCTCGGGCGCTGCGTCAGCGCGGCCGGTCGGGTCAAGGACGTTTTGAAATTTCCTGATTTTGTGGTAGGTTCTCCACATTGGGTCGGGCGGTCTGCGAATTCCTCGCGCCGCCCGCTGTTGTGAATGAATCCCGCCTGTGAAGCGGGGTCGGCCAGAGGTTGGGTGTTCCGTTTCCGCTGATGATCCCGCCGTTTCGCTCTGACGCATCCGTCGGCGCGCAACGACGCGACCCTGCGGTCCTGCGCCCCCCGGTCGAGAAAGGATCGATATGACGAGCAAGAGCGGTCTGGAATTCAAGGTCGGCGACGCCGTCGTCTATCCGGCGCACGGCGTCGGCAAGGTGGCCGCCGTCGAGGTGCAGGAAGTCGCGGGCATGAGCCTGGAGGTCTATGTGGTGACCTTCGACCACGAGAAGATGACCCTGCGTGTCCCCACCAAGAAGGCCAAGACCGCCGGCCTGCGTTCCCTGGCCGCCGAGGACGTGGTGACCAAGGCCTTGACCACGCTCAAGGGCCGGGCCCGCATCAAGCGCACCATGTGGTCGCGCCGGGCCCAGGAATACGAAGCCAAGATCAACTCCGGCGACCTGATCTCCATCGCCGAGGTGGTCCGCGACCTGTTCCGCGCCGACAGCCAGCCCGAGCAGTCGTACTCGGAGCGTCAGCTGTACGAATCCGCCCTGGACCGCATGGCCCGCGAGGTCGCCGCCGCCAACAAGATCGACAAGGACGCCGCCGTGGCCCTGCTGGCCAAGTCGCTGGCCGCCAAGAAGCCGGTCAATCCTCCGGCCGCGGCCGAAGCCGCCTGATCGGGCAAATCGACGAAGACCATCGAGAAGGCCCGGGAGCGATCTCGGGCCTTTTTTCTGGCGAGTCCGGCCTTCAATTCGTCGATGCGAGAAGCGTGGGACAGTCGTCCTCGACCGCCTCGCCCTCTGATCGCGCGTGAGCCGGCGAGCGGCGGGGAAGGCCAACAGGCTGAGCATATGGCCGATGATGGCGCTGCCGCCATGGTCGACCAGGGGCGTCGGAGAGTTGCCCAGGGCCGCGGCCAGCACGACCGCCGCCCAGGTCGCGCCGAACACCATCGGCGGCGCCCGATCTGCGGAGGGCAGGCCGAGGGCGGCCAGCACCGGCAGGACCAGGACCACCGCTCCCCCCGCCACGGCCATGCCCGCCAGGGATGGATCGAAAAGGCGGTGAACAGGATCTGCTCCACGACCGCGCTGATCGGCGACCGTCCGGTCGCGCGAGGGTCATGGCGAGAGCCAGGAAGGCGACCCCGGCGGCGAGCAGGTGTTGCGGCCGGGTCGCATGAACGCCGACAAGGTATTCGCCGAGGCGCCGGCTATGAACCCGCCCCGCGAACGTCACGGCGTGGTGTGCGGTGTGCGTGTCGAGACGCCTAAAGACCCGCTGATGCGCGAGATCCGCTACCGCGACGAACTCATCGACGAGCTGGCGCGGGGCAAGACGATGGAGGCGATCCTTCGCGCCTGACCACCTTGCTGGCCGTCAGAAGTACTCGGCCCCGGCCGGGCACTGCGCCGAGATGCGGCGGGCGGTGATGCTGGCGGGGATGAAGGGGCTCCAGATGCCGGCGGCGCGCACCGAGGCGCCGCCCCGGAAACTGAACTGCTCGGCCTCATAGGTGCCGTTCAGGCGCACCCTTGCCTGGCGGCCGCTGCGCGAGACGCAGTTGCCTTCGAACCGCGCGTTGCCACCGCCGACTTGGCGCACCGGATAGGTGCAGCTGTAGCGCCGGGTCGACAGGCCGCCGAAGAAGCGGTTGATCTCCGAGGCGCGGACGCATCTCTGCTCGGTGTCGCTCTGGCCCAGGGCGCGGGTGGTGTATTCCCAGTAGCCCGGCAGCACCGGTTGGGACGCCGCAGTCTGGGAGGCCAGCGTCTTGGCCTGGGTCTGGGCCGAGGGCGCGGCGAGCAGCAGGCCGCCGGCCAGCGCCGGCAGGGCGAGGGCGACAACACGGGTCATGGTTTTGGCTAGGGTCTTGATCATGGCGCTGTCTATAAGGGTGTCCGGTTGAACCCCCGCTGAACGAAGCCGTTCCCGCGTCCTGGCCGCCAGAAGGCCCTTCGACGCTTGACGGGCGGGGCGGGTTTCGCCTATACGGCCGCCTCTCTCGCGCGGGGTGATCCCGCGCGACTTTCGTTTCATGCGTCAGGCACGGCGATCTCAAGGATCGCGGGCCCGGCCCCCGAAGGACAGTTGCGATGTCGCGTCGTTGCGAACTCACCGGCGTCGGCCCCATGGTCGGCCACCACGTCAGCCACTCGAACGTCAAGACCAAGCGCCGCTTCCTGCCGTCGCTAAAGACGGTCAAGCTGACATCGGACGCTTTGGGCCAGACCTTCAGCCTGCGCATCTCAAACGCCGCGCTGCGCACCCTGGACTTCAAGGGCGGCCTCGACCCCTTCATCGTCAAGGCCAAGGACGAGCAGCTGTCGCTGTCCGCCCAGCGCATCAAGCGTCAGGTCCGCGCTAAGCTGGCGGAACAGACCACCGCCGCCTGACCCGGCGACACGGCTGTGAATTGTGAAAGGGCCGGCGGCGACGCCGGCCCTTTTTCCATGCCCACAGGCCATCCCGTCAGGCCGGCTCGACGGTGACCGACTGACGGACCATCTCGCACGGACCCTGGGTGGTCAGAAAGGCGATGTCAGCGGCGTCGCGTCCGCAGGCGATGCGCACCAGCCCCTCGATCGGCGCCAGGCCGGTGGGATCGACCAGCCACCAGCCGCCTGACAACCACACTTCGAACACGGCGTGAAAGTCGGGCGGGTCCAGCAGATGGGCATAGGCGCT
>CAZITK010000053.1:0-2367 GCA_964542145.1 uncultured Brevundimonas sp. | reverse complement strand
CGGCTGGGATTGAGGAAGCTCAGCACCTCGGCCGGCAAGTCGTTCCAGTCGCCCTGGACCGCATCGGGCGGCAAGGCGGCCAGGCGGCCGTTATCGACCACGGCCTCGTAGCGGAGCGTGACTTCACCCTTGAGATTCGCGCGCAGCCCCCGGGCGCCGGACAGCGGGTCCCTATCCTCGTGCAGGGGTGCGGGCGGGTCGATCTCGAGGCTTTCGGACAGCCGCCGCTGCCCAGGCCAGTCGGCGACCCGAATGTGGAAGATGGCGTCGGTAGCCGGCTCGAAGAGATAGACGAGTTCGGCGCGAACCTTGAGCTTCATCGCAGGGCCCTCGTTCGCCCGCCTCTCGGCCCTGGTAGGGCTATGTCGATGGTTCGGAGTTCAGCCATGACGTCAGAACGCCTAGGCGTGACCAAGGCTTATGACAACCACACCTGGCGCTCGCGCACTATAAACGGTCAGCCGCGCGCCCTCAGCTCTCGCGCATGCCGCTTCCAGTTCTCGACATAGTGCAGAGCCGACGCGCCGATGTGGGCGATCTGCTCGGGGGTCAGTTCGCGCGCCACCCGCCCGGGTTGGCCGATGACCAGACTGCCGTCGGGGATGACCTTGCCCTCGGGGATCAGGGCGCCGGCGCCGATCAGGCAGTTCTTTCCGATCACGGCGCGACCCAGCACGACCGCCCCGATGCCGATCAGACTATTCTCGCCGATGGTGCAGCCGTGCAGCATCGCCTGATGGCCCACCGTGACGTTGGCGCCGACAGTCAGAGGCTCGCCCGCGTCGGTGTGGCAGACCGCGCCGTCCTGGATATTGGTGTTCCGGCCGATCACGATCGGGTCGTTATCGCCGCGCAGCACCGCGCCGTACCAGACGCTGGCGCCGGGCATCAGCGTCACGTCGCCCAGCACCACGGCGCCGGGTGCGACCCAGCTGTCGGGATCCAGGACAGGGCGCTTGTCGGCCAGGTCATAGATGGGCATCGCAGGGTTCCTCGGGGGCTGATGACGGTTTCAACTCGGGGGGTTCAGGAAAGCGAAAACCACGTTAGTCTCAAATGGTCGGGTGATTCGAGGCCTTGGCCTCGGTGACCGCCCACCGTCGGATCATTCCGGTCCGGCGACGCACTAGCGAGGGGGCTTCCTTGCTGCGTTCGGCGTATCGGCGGCCCTCCGCGCCGTCCGGCCCACCACCTGCCGCGCCCGAGGCCGCACGCGCCGTCTCGTCCACCACCACCGCCGTCGTTCGAGGCGAGCCCCTGTCGGGCTCGCCTTTTTTCATGCCCCAAAGGCTGTTTCCATGAGGCTGATCCCATGACCAAGCGAGCCGCCCTGAAGCGTCAGATGCGCGAGGGGGTCTTCGATCCCCATCAGTTCTCGGACGACGCCAAGGTCCGGCGACTTCCGGTGCATCGCGGCGGCTGGTCGCCCCACGCGTCCGAGGACGACCGAGATCAGGCTTACCTCAAGACGCTGAAGCCCAAGTCGGACGGCCAGGCCCAGCTGATGAAGGCGATCGACACGCACAACATGGTGCTGGCCCTGGGGCCCGCCGGCACGGGCAAGACCTATCTGGCCGTCGCCAAGGCGGTCGAGGCGCTGGAGGCCGGCAGGATCGGCCGCATCGTGCTGAGCCGACCGGCGGTCGAGGCCGGCGAGTCGATCGGTTTCCTGCCCGGCGACATGGAGGACAAGCTGGCCCCCTATTTGCGCCCCCTCTATGACGCCTTGTCCGATCGGCTCTCGATGAAGCGGGTCAAGGCCTTGATGGCCGAGGGCCTCATCGAGATCGCCCCCATCGGGTACATGCGCGGCCGCACGCTCAATAACGCCTTCATCGTCGTCGATGAGGCTCAGAACTGCACCTATATCCAGCTCAAGATGCTGCTCACCCGCCTGGGTTGGCATTCGACCATGGTGGTGACGGGCGACCCCCAGCAGTCCGACCTCCTTCCGGGAATTTCGGGCCTGTCGGAAATCGCCGGGCGGCTGGAGGCGGTGCCGGACATCTCGGTGGTGCGCTTGGCGGAGCGCGACATCGTGCGCCATCCCCTGGTGGCCTCGATGATCGGAGTGCTCTGATCTGTGATTGAGCCGGCGTTCATCAGAACGCCGGCCTGCCGCGACTGACGGGACTCACCTGAAGAGCGACCTCGACTGGCGCCGGCGCCTCGCCGCCTCTAGATGAGCACGTATGACCGACAAGATCCCCGTCACCGTGCTCACCGGCTATCTCGGCGCTGGCAAGACCACCCTGCTCAACCGAATCCTCACCGAGGACCACGGCAAGCGCTACGCCGTCATCGTCAACGAGTTCGGCGAGATCGGCATCGACAACGACCTGATCGTGGAATCCGACGAGGAAATCT
>CAZITK010000052.1:0-9977 GCA_964542145.1 uncultured Brevundimonas sp. | reverse complement strand
ACGCCGTCCTGCCGATCGACGCGGCCATCCAGTCGAACCTGCGCGAGACCACCACCCGCGTGCTGGCGTCGCTGACGCCGCGCGAGGAACGGGTGCTGCGCATGCGCTTCGGCATCGGCATGAACACCGACCACACCCTGGAAGAGGTTGGTCAACAGTTCAGCGTCACGCGCGAGCGTATCCGCCAGATCGAGGCCAAGGCGCTGAGGAAGCTCAAACATCCCAGCCGCTCGCGAAAACTGCGTTCCTTCCTGGACAGCTGAGACCCCCGGCCGCTCGCTGCGGCGAGCGGCCGGGAAAGGTTCGACCCTTGGCGACAAGCGCGGGGTGCAATCCGTAAGTATGCCCCAAGTCACCAACACAGCGCGCCAACATAGCGCAGTGATGCTCAAGCGAACTCATGGTCGCTTCATGCCCCTCACTCCGAAGCCTGAAATCACCTGCACACCTCAAGGCTGAATTGGGGACAAGCTGGCGCCATTCTGAGGCCGCCCGGATTTCGCCGCAATTTATGGGCATCGGGCAATGGTCGGCGCATCACGGGGGCCGACGCCTCCGAGAGATCTGCCTATGCTCACCGCCGCCGCGATGGCCCTGATCATGGCGCTCGCCACGAGCGCCGCCGCTCATGAGAACGGACTGGCAGACGGTCCGGTTCCCTATCAGCAGATCATCGCCGTCGAGGACGCCGCTAAGGCGGCGGCGGTTCAGCGCCTTCAGCAAATCTCTGCGGAGGCGGCCGCGTTCGCCGAGCGCGAGGCCGACTGGCGGCTGTCAGCGCGCCTCTATCATGCAGGCGGCGGCGGCGCGACCGGTAACGATTCCCTCGGCTGTCGTCCGGTCGCCATGCGAACCGTGGCTACTGATCCGCGCGTCGTCCCACGGCGCACCAAACTTTTCATCCGCGAAACCGTGGGCATGGAGCTGCCTGACGGCACGCTGCATGATGGCTTCTGGTACGCCTCCGACACCGGCGGCGCCATCAAGGGCGACAAAATCGACCTCTACACCGGCCACGGCCGTGGCTCGATGCAGCCGGCCATGCGGCACAACATGCGCACCCTGACGGTGGTTGAGGCTGGCACGTTCGACGGCTGCCCGCCGGCGTGGCGCCAGGCGGCGAGCTGACGGGTTCAATCGGCCGGGGGGCAGAGCGGCTGCGCGCCATCCCGGTTCTCTGAGCTGAGAGCCAGATTGTCGTAGGACTGAGCCAACTCAAGCGATCGCGCGCGGTCTTCGCCGCTTTCGCGCTCGGCCCGGCATCGCCAGGCCCGCGCCTGTTTCCTCAGGCGTTCCCCGTCCATGGCGCAACCTATCATGCTGGCCGTCGTTCGTTGACTCGCTTTCTCAGGAGCTCGACCCTTGGCTTATGGAGTGGTAGGCGCCGTCGCCAGCCTGGCGGTGATTCTGATCGGCGCTCTGGCCTCGCCAAAGGGCAAGAAGGCCGGGCGATACCCCCGGCGCGACCGTTTCGCCGAGCGCATCCGCGACCTGCAGGCCGATGACGGTGCTGGCCCACCGAAACCGATACGTTCCCGGCGAGAGTCTCAACAAGATGCGTAATCGCGGCGGCGCCGTACCCGGTTGCCGCCCCGCACCGGACCCGCTAGATCGGCGCTCCGATCGGCGACGTTTCGGCTGATCGTACGGGCGGATGTGGCGGAACTGGTAGACGCACTGGATTTAGGTTCCAGCGCCGCGAGGCGTGGAGGTTCGAGTCCTCTCATCCGCACCACACAAAGCAAAAGCCCGGGGCTGAAGCCCCGGGCTTTTCTGGTTTTCCAGACGCAGACGCAAGCCTGCCGGACGAAGAGGCGGAACCGTGTGGCGGTTCCGCCTCCCCGCTTAGTCTTCGTGCGTTTGGTCAGATCCCGGCATGCGGGGCACCGGCGGTTGCGGGGCGTCCGGATCGATTTCCGGCACGTCCACGATACCGCGAGCGACGTTGCTCTTGCGATAGCCATAGAGGAAGTACACGACCAGCCCGAGCGCGCCCCAGATCGGCAGCACCAGCTGGGCGTCGGTCGGCAGGTTTAGATAGAGACCCACCGTGCCGATGATGGCCAGAGGCGCGACAATCCAGACCGCCGGCGTCCTGAACGGACGATGCCGGTTCGGCTCCTTCCTGCGCAAGATCAGCACCGCGACCGCCACCATGAAGAAGGCGAACAGGGTGCCTGAGTTGGCGATGTCGGCCAGCTGACCCACCGGCAGGAAAGCGGCGAAGAAGGCCACCGCGACGCCGGTGATCATGGTCACGATATGCGGCGTCTTCCACTTGGGGTGGATCTTGGCCAGGAAGCCCGGCAGCAGGCCGTCACGCGCCATCACGAAGAAGATGCGGGTCTGGCCGAACAGCATGATCAGGATGACCGACGGCAGGGCCAGGAAAGCCGCGATGCCGATCATGTCGCCGATCCGCTGATACCCCATTTCCCGGAGCACATGGGCCAGAGCTTCGCGCGAGCAGACCAAGGGCTGAGCGGCGCCGGCGGCGATCGATTGGCACTGGGCCGCTAATTCAGAGGAGCCGGGGACCAGCAATTGACCGGCCGGACCGGTCAGCGGCTGAGCGCCCACCGCGCCGATCGCGCCGGCGGCGACCAACAGGTAGAAGAGGGTGCAGATACCCAGCGAACCAACGAGACCGATCGGCACGTTCCTTTGCGGGTCCTTGGTCTCTTCGGCCGCCGTCGATACGGCGTCGAAGCCGACATAGGCGAAGAAGATGGTGGCGGCCGCGCCGACGATGCCCAAGCCGGAACCGCTGCCGTCGAACCAGCCGTTCGGGGCGAAGGGCTCGAAGTTGGCTCCATCCATGACAGGTACGGTCAGCACAATGAAAGCGGTCAGGGCGGCGACCTTGACGGCGACCAGAATAGCGTTGACCCGCGCGCTCTCCGTCGTGCCGATCATCAGCAGGCCCGTCACCAGCAGAGCGATGGAGAGAGCGGGCAGGTTGACGATTCCGCCGGCATAGGGGCCGGCTGCGATGGCAAGAGGTAACTCTATTCCCCAGCTACTGAGCAGCCCGATGAAATAGCCGGACCACCCCACCGACACCGCCGAGGCGGCAACGGCGTACTCCAGAATCAGCGCCCACCCGACCGTCCAGGCCAAAAGTTCGCCCATGACGGCGTAGGTGTAGGTGTAGGCCGAGCCGGAAACCGGCACCATTGACGCCAGTTCCGAATAACAAAGCGCGGCCACGGCGCACACGGCCGCGGCGATGACGAAGCTCCACATCATGCCCGGGCCAGCCTTCTGGGCCGCCTCGGCGGTCAACACGAAGATGCCTGTCCCGATGATGGCGCCCACGCCCAGGAGCGTCAGCTGGACTGGACCCAAGGTGCGGGTCAATGCGTTCTTTTGGGCCGTGGCCAGGATGGCGTCGAGCGACTTAACGCGCCACATATAATCCCCTCCGACTATTTCAGCGATCTGCTGTCGGCGCGGACGCTAGCCGTGTGACGGGATCGTGGCAACGCGCTTTCTCACGGGCCGGCGATACGCCGCTCTGGCGAGCCGGCGCACAAGACGCTAGGGCCAAACATGGCCGCCCCTGCTGACCTGCCCATCAACGATGTCCTTGCACCGCTGGGGGCCACCCTGGGCGCGCGCAATACGGCGATCCTGGCGGCGCCGCCGGGCGCCGGCAAGACGACCGTCGTGCCCTTGGCGTTGCTCCACGCCGACTGGTGCGTGAACGGTCGCATTCTGGTTCTGGAGCCGCGCCGGCTGGCGGCGCGGGCCGCCGCCGGGCGCATGGCCGAGACTCTGGGCGAGCGGCTCGGCGAGACCGTCGGCCTGCGCAGCCGCACCGAAACCCGCGTCGGCCCTCGCTCCCGGATCGAGGTGATCACCGAGGGCGTGTTCACGCGCATGATCCTCGACGATCCCGGCCTCGACGGCGTGGCCGCCGTCCTGTTCGATGAGTTCCACGAACGCAGTCTGGACGCTGACCTGGGACTGGCGCTGGCGCGCGAATCACAAAGCTTGATCCGTGACGATCTGCGTCTGGTGGTGATGTCCGCCACCCTCGACACCGCCGCGGTCGGCCGGCTGCTGGGGGACGCCCCGGTCATAGCCTCGGAAGGCCGGATGTTCCCGGTCGAGACCCGCCATCTGGAGCGGGGCGTGGGTGAGCGGATTGAGGATGCGGCCGCGCGGGCGGTCCGCCTGGCCCTGGTGGAGGAGACGGGCTCGATCCTGGTCTTCCTGCCGGGGCAGGGCGAAATCAGTCGCACGGCGGATCGGCTCGCGCCGCTGGAATCCGACCGCCTGATCGTCACGCCTCTCTATGGCGCGCTCGACCGGGCAGACCAGGATCGGGCGGTGGAGCCCGCGGCCCCCGGCGTCCGCAAGGTGGTGCTTGCCAGCGCCATCGCCGAGACCAGCCTGACCATTCAGGGCGTGCGGGTGGTGATCGATTCCGGTCTGGCCCGCACCCCGCGATTCGACCCGTCCAGCGGCTTGTCCCGCCTGACCACCGTCCGGGTCAGCCGCGCCTCGGCCGACCAGCGGCGCGGGCGAGCGGGCCGGACCGAGCCCGGCGTCTGCTACCGTCTGTGGCCGCAGGCAGAGACGCGGGGGCTCACGCCCCATCTACCGCCGGAGATCGCCGAGGCTGATCTGACCGGCCTCGCCCTCGACCTCGCCCGCTGGGGGCGAAAGGACGCCGAGGGCCTCGCGCTGCTGGATCCGCCGCCGGCCGGCGCCTTCGCCCAGGCCCGCGCCGTGCTCGGTCGACTGGGCGCGCTCGACGACAATGGACGATTGACCGACCACGGGCGGCGCATGGCGGCGCTGCCGCTGGCCCCGCGCCTGGCGCACATGATCGTGGTCGCCTCGGATCGCGGCGATGCCCTGGGGGGCGCGCGGGTCGCCGCCGTGCTGAGCGAACCGGCTCTCGGCGGCGCCGCCGTCGATCTCGGGGAACGGCTGCGGCGACTAGACCGTGATGGCGGCGGCCGCGCCCGCGACGCCCACGCCCGCGCCGACCGCTGGGCGAGAGCGGCCGGCGGGGGCAGGGGAGAACATCTCGACCCTGGCTCTCTCCTGGCCACGGTCTTCCCGGAGCGGATCGCGCGGGCGCGCGGTCGGCCAGGGGAGTACCTGCTGGCTTCAGGCCGCGGCGCCGTGCTGGAACCGACCGACGCCCTGGCCCGCGAGCCCTGGCTGGGGGTCGGCGACCTGGGCGGCGGTCGGGACGCCTGGGACCGCATCCGCCTGGCAGCGCCCCTGAGCGAGGCCGTCATCCGCCGCGATTTCGCAGACGCCGTGGCGTTCGAGGACCGGCTGACGGTCGAGCCGTCGGGGCGCCGGGTCCTTCGCCGTATCGAGCGGTTGGGCGCCATTGTTCTGGGCGAAACCCTGATCGGAGCGCCAGACCGCGCCACCCTTACGGCGGCCTTGATGCGCGAAATCGAGCGGGGCGGCCTAGCCGTGCTGCCGTGGAGCGAGGCGGCGCTGGCCCTCCGCGCCCGCCTGGCCTTTCTGGCCGACCAGGAAGAGGGCTGGCCCGACATGTCCGACATGGGGCTGTGGGCGGCGCGCGCCGACTGGCTGGAGCCAATGGTCGGTCAGGTCGAGAGCCTGGCCGCAATCGCCAATCGACTGCACGACGCCGTCCTGACCCTCGTCCCCTGGGATCGTCAGCGTCGGCTCGACGCCGAGGCCCCCGCCCGCTTTCGCACGCCGCTCGGGACCACCGTCGTCATCGACTACGCCGCCGAGGGCGGCCCGCGCGTCGATATTCGGGTTCAGGAGCTGTTCGGCCTCGACCGGCATCCCACCGTGGGGCCGCGCGCCGCGCCCCTGACCCTGGCCCTGCTGTCTCCGGCGCGCCGCCCGGTGCAGGTGACCCGCGATCTGCCCGGATTCTGGCGCGGTTCCTGGGCGGCGGTTCGCGCTGAGATGCGCGGACGCTATCCCCGCCACCCCTGGCCCCAGGATCCGACCCAGGCCGACCCTACCAACCGGGCCAAGGCGCGCCGCTGACGCCTCACCGGCAGAATGGCCGCGCGCCCGGTTCCAGGTGCAGATGGTCGTCGTGGAAGCTGTTGTATTCGGGCGAAAGCACCGTGCCGAAAAGGCGGCAGGCGTCGTCGCGGATGCGTCTGAGGAAAGCCGCCTCGAGGCCGCCCCCATGCCAGTGGGCGGCCACCGTGATCCGCCGGCCATCGCGCAGCCGCACGCCGGCGAAGTCCAGGGCGGCGCCCTGGGAGTGGGCGCTGGGCCGGGCGCCCGGCTGGTTGTTCACTCCCCGGCAAGCATAGGTCCCGAAGTGATCGATCTGAACGACTTCCGAGCCCAGGATTTCGCGCGCCGCCGGCTCGATAGACTGCCGGCGCCAGATGCTGAAGGATAGAGCGGTTTCGCAGGTCATCACCGGGCGAGCGGGGGCCAGGCGGGCCACCGTGCCCCAGTCCACGTCCAGGGTCCCCGCGTCGACCACCCCGCAGCTGGCGGTGTCGGTGCGGTCCGGAACGGGCGTCAGCTCGACTCGCGCCGCCAGCAGGGTGGCCTGGCACGAGCCGAAGTTCGCCGCCGCACGGCGGATGCGGCCCTGGGTCCCGCTGTCGATAGGGGCGTCGACGAGGCCGAAGTCGGCCCGCCCCGTCCCCTGAGTCCGATCGGGAGCCGGTGTCGTGCGCGGGGGGCCGGACGGCCCGGGAAAGTCCGGCAGCAGCCGGCCGCACCCGGCCAGCGCGAGGACGGCGCTCGTCGTCAGGATCGCGGTCAGGGCGCGCATCTGGCCAAGGGCGCGCCGCTCGCTTGATTCGTCAACTGATCAGCTGGCCATCGCGGAGGCCGCCACCCTGAACGCCCCGCCGCGCCGGGCGGTGGGTAGCGGTCTCCGAGATTGCGTCCCATATTCCGTTCATGAACCGTTCTTCGACCCCGGCTCCGGCCACGGCTCGCCTCCAGAAGCCCAAGCATGTGCCCGGCGTGGCCGAGGGGCAGGCGCCGTTCGTGCGGGATGGGATGCCGATGTTCGCGCCGGTGGCGGGGCCGCGGCTGACGCCGGAGGAGGCGCCGGGGGCGCCGGAGGCGTGGACGCCGCACCGGCCGGACCGGCCGAAGGGCAGGAAGCACACGCCGTTCCGGCTGGAGACCTCCTACGTCCCGGCGGGGGACCAGCCGGCGGCGATCGCGGAGCTGGTGGCCCAGGCCGAGGCCGGGGACCGGGATCAGGTTCTGCTGGGGGTCACGGGGTCGGGGAAGACCTTCACCATGGCCAAGGTCATCGAGGCGACGCAGCGGCCGGCGCTGATCCTGGCCCCCAACAAGACGCTGGCGGCGCAGCTTTACAGCGAATTCAAGGGGTTCTTCCCGGATAACGCGGTCGAGTACTTCGTCAGCTATTACGACTACTATCAGCCCGAAGCGTATGTACCAAAATCTGATACATACATTGAGAAAGACTCGTCGATCAATGAGCAGATCGACCGGATGCGGCACTCGGCGACGCGGGCTATACTAGAACGTGATGATGTCATTGTTGTGGCGTCGGTGAGCTGTATTTACGGGATCGGCTCGGTCGAGACCTATACGGCGATGACCTTCGACCTGAAGGTGGGGGCCACGATCGATGAGGCGAAGCTGCGCGCCGATCTCATCGCGCTGCAGTACAAGAGGAATGACGCCGCGTTCGAGCGGGGGATGTTCAGGAAGCGCGGCGACACCCTGGAGATCTTCCCCGTTCACCTGGAGGACCGGGCGTGGCGGGTCAGCCTGTTCGGGGACGAGGTCGAGGCCATCGCCGAGTTCGACCCGCTGACGGGCAAGAAGACCGCCGACCTGACCGAGGTCACGGTATACGCCGCCAGCCACTATGTGACGCCGCGCCCGACGCTGAACCAGGCCATCAGCGGCATCAAGGCCGAGCTGAAGGAGACGCTGGACTGGATGGTCGAGAACGGCAAGTTGCTGGAGGCCCAGCGCCTGGAGCAGCGCACCCGGTTCGACCTGGAGATGATGGAGGCCACCGGATCGTGCGCCGGCATCGAGAACTATTCCCGCTGGCTGACCGGCCGGGCGCCCGGCGAGCCGCCGCCGACCTTCTTTGAATACATCCCCGACAACGCCCTGCTGTTCGTGGACGAGAGCCACGTCACCATCGGCCAGATCAACGGCATGTTCCGGGGCGACTATCGGCGGAAATCGACCCTGGCCGAATACGGCTTCCGCCTGCCCAGCTGCATCGACAACAGACCCCTCAAGTTCGACGAATGGGACGCCATGCGGCCCCAGACGGTGCACGTCAGCGCCACCCCTGGCCCGTGGGAGATGGAGCGGGCCGGCGGCGTGTTCGTGGAGCAGGTGATCCGCCCCACCGGCCTGATCGACCCGCCGGTCGAGGTGCGGCCGGTCAGCAGCACCACGGCGAACCAGGTCGACGACGTCATCGCCGAGGTCAAGGAGACGGCGGCCAGGGGCTATCGCAGCCTGGTCACCGTCCTGACCAAACGCATGGCCGAGGACCTGACCGAATATATGCACGAGCAGGGGGTGCGGGTCCGCTACATGCACTCCGACGTCGACACCCTGGAGCGGATCGAGATCCTGCGCGACCTGCGGCTGGGGTCGTTCGACGTGCTGATCGGCATCAACCTGCTGCGCGAGGGGCTGGATATCCCCGAATGCGGCCTGGTCGCCATTCTGGACGCCGACAAGGAGGGCTTCCTGCGCTCGGAGACCAGTCTGATCCAGACCATCGGCCGCGCGGCGCGCAACGTCGACGGCCGGGTGATCCTGTACGCCGACCGCATCACCGGCTCGATGGAGCGGGCCATGGCCGAGACCGACCGGCGGCGCGAGCGCCAGGAGGCCTATAACGCCGAACACGGCATCACGCCCGAGAGCGTCCGCCGCGACATCAAGGAGATCCTGGCCAGCCCCTATGAGAGCCGCGCCCTGGACCAGCTGACCCGCCCCGGCGTCGCCGAGGACGCCAAACCCTTCGTCGGCTCCAACTTCCAGGCGGCGCTGAAGGACCTGGAAAGCCGCATGCGCGACGCCGCCGCCAACCTGGAGTTCGAACAGGCCGCCAAGCTGCGCGACGAGATCAAGCGCATGAAGCTGCTGGACCTGGAATTCGCCAACGAGGCCCTGACCGGGGCCGGCGAAGAGGTCGACAAGGCCGCGCCCAAGCGGTGGCGGGCGGAGGCGAATGCGGAGAAGGCGGAGAGGATCAGGCGGGGCCGGTAGGGATGCGAGCGCGCGCCTGTCGTGGTATGATGGCTTCATGACTGCTCACGCCGTTCAGCTGCCGGATGATCTCGACGCCTTTGTGCGCGAACAGGTCGAAGCCGGTTCCTATGCCAGCCCCGACGAGGTGATCCTGGCGGGCGTGCGCCGCTTCAAGGCCCAGGCCGAACGCGACGCCGAACGGCGCGCCCGCTTTTTTGAGGCCGTCCAGGTCGGGCTGGATCAGATTGATCGGGGCGAGGTCATCGAGGTCACCGACATCCGCGCCTTTCTCGACGAGATCGAGGCCGAGGTCGAAGCCGAGTTCACCAACCGGGCCGCGTGATCCGCGTCGTCCTCGCTGCCAAGGCGCGCGAGGATATCGCCGCCGCCCTGCGCCACAGCCGCGCGACCTTCGGCCCCGCCGCCCGCGCTCGCTATGCCCGGCTGATCGAACAGGCGCTGTCCGATCTGGCGGATGATCCGGAGCGGGCGGGCGTGCGGTCGGTGACCGAGAGCCTGTGGACCTATCACCTTCGGTCCAGCGGCCGACGCGGCGTCCGCAAGGAACGGGTGGGGAAGCCGCGCCACCTGATCGTGTTCAGTCGTGACGCTGCGCGATTGACGATCGTCCGCGTGCTGGACGACCGGATGGATATCTCGACGCAGTTGGCGTGAACGCCGAACACGGCATCACGCCCGAGAGCGTGCGCCGCGACATCAAGCAAACATCCTGGCCAGCCCCTATGAGAGCCGCGCCCTGGACCAGCTGACCCGCCCCGGCG
>CAZITK010000051.1:0-10073 GCA_964542145.1 uncultured Brevundimonas sp. | reverse complement strand
AGGGAGACCGCACACGATGGCGTCCGCCATCGTGATGGTGCGGTCGGGTGAGGGGTGGCGCTGGGCTGGATGGACGGGTCGGTGCGACCCCTCATCCGTCAGGCTTCGCCTGCCACCTTCTCCCACAAGGGGAGAAGGGTTCGATGGCTCAACCCACATGCGTCAGGCCCCCCGTGTACGGCCTCAGCGCCTCGGGCACGGCTATCTTCCCAGCCTCGTCCTGATAGTTTTCCATGATCGCCACCAGGGTGCGGCCGACGGCGAGGCCGGAGCCGTTCAGGGTGTGGACGTATTCGGTCTTCTTCTCGCCGGCGCGCTTGAAGCGGGCGTCCATGCGGCGGGCCTGGAAGTCGCCGCAGTTGGAGCAGGAACTGATCTCGCGGAACGTCCCCTGGCTGGGCAGCCAGACCTCCAGGTCGAAGGTCTTCTTCGCCGAAAAGCCGATGTCGCCCTTGCACAGCAGCATGCGGCGGAACGGCAGATCCAGCGCCTTCAGAATCGCTTCGGCGCAGCCGGTCATGCGCTCGTGCTCGGCCTCGGAATCCTCCGGCCGGGTGATGGAGACCAGTTCGACCTTGGAGAACTGGTGCTGGCGGATCAGGCCGCGTGTATCCCGCCCCGCCGACCCCGCCTCGGCCCGGAAACAGGGCGTCAGGGCGGTGTAGCGGATCGGCTGGGCCAGCTCGTCGTCCGACAGGATGGTCTCGCGCACGAGGTTGGTCAGGGAGACCTCGGCGGTGGGGATGAGCCCCCAGCGTTTGCCACTGAACGGGCCTTCAAAATCTAGCGTGGCCTCTGCATTCAGCAGACCAAAAAGCGACTTGGAGTTCTTGGATACGGCATTCAGGAAGCGGTCCACATCGCTCCGAGCAAAAGGCCCGTCTCCCGGGCCAAGCGTGGTCCGTCCTACGCTATCCAGCCATCTTGCGACCTGATCTGCCCAATCGGCCGGTCGCGGGTCAGTGAAAAACAAATCCTCCTCAAATTTCGGCAATTGCCCCGTGCCGAACATCGCCTCGTCGCGGACCAGATAGGGCGGGGCCACTTCCTGATAGCCGTGCTCGGCGGTCTGCATGTCCAGCATGAACTGGCCAATGGCGCGTTCCAGGCGGGCGAGGCCGCCCTTGAGCACGGCGAAACGGGCGCCGGACATCTTCGCCGCCGCCTCGAAGTCGAGCAGGCCCAGGGCCTCGCCGAGGTCTGCGTGATCCTTGGCCGGGCCGGTCCGGCGCGGTTCGCCCCAGGCCGAGACCTCCACATTGCCCGCTTCGTCCTCGCCGTCCGGCACGTCGTCGGCGGCCAGGTTCTTGAGGCCCGCCAGCAGGTCGCGCAGCTCGCGGCCCTTCACGTCCTCCTCGGCGGAGGCGGCCTCGATCACGCCCTTGAGGTCGGTGACCTCGGCCTTCAGCCGGTCGGCCTCGGCCATGTCCTTCTTGCCCATGGCGGCGCCGATGGCCTTGGAGGCGGCGTTGCGGGCCGCCAGAGCCTCCTGCCCCCGCGTCTGAGCGGCGCGCAATTCGCGGTCCAGCTCCAGGATGCGCGCCACATCGTCGGCCGCCGTCTCCACCCCGCGCGCGGACCAGCCGGCGACATAGGCGTCGGGGTTGTCGCGGATGGCCTTGATGTCATGCATGGCGGATCGAGTCGGGGGTCGGAGAAGGAAGTCGTTGGCCTTAACGCCGTCGGGCGCGGGGGGAAAGGGCGGCCCTCGCCACATCGTCACCCCCGGGGCTTGTCCCGGCGGTCCATACGCCCAGGCCTCACCGCTGGAGCGCAGTCGTCGCCTTCCGTGATTATGGGCTCCCGGAACACGTCCGGGAGTGACGGGTCATGATGTCGCCCGCCAGGCCGCCAGCCGCGCCTCACCGCCTTCGCCCGCCGTCACGGGCGGCCCCTGAATCGCGCCCGGCGTGCGCGACAGGCGCGGCGCGACATTGGGCTGGGTCCGGCCGTGGGCGTCCACGAAACTTGCCCGCGCCTTCAGGTGGGCATGGTCGGGCGCCTCGGCGAAGTCCAGCACCGGGGCGACGCAGGCGTCCGTGCCTTCCAGCAGGCCGGCCCAGTGGTCGCGCGGGCGGGTGCGGAACACGGCCGCCAGTTCCTCGGCCTGGGCTTCCATGTCCGAGGGCGCCTCGAAGGGCAGGTCCAGGCGGCGGCGCAGCTCGGCCTGGAACTGCGGCTCCAGAGGCCCGACGGCCACATGCCGTCCATCGGCGCACTCATAGGTCCGGTAGACCGGCCAGGCCCCCGCCAGCATGCCTTCGCCCGTCGCCATCGACGTCAGGCCGTCGCCCGCCAGCCAGCTGAACAGCCCCATCAGCGACACCGTGCCGTCGACCACCGCCGCATCGATTACCTGACCCCGCCCTGACGACTGACGCTCATGCAGGGCCGCCAGCACGCCCATGACCAGATACATCGCTCCGCCGCCGTAATCGCCGATCAGGTTCAGCGGCGGGACCGGCGGCCCGCCCTTCGGACCGATGGCGTTCAAGGCCCCGGTGACGGCGATATAGGTCAGGTCGTGGCCGGCGCTGTCGGCCAGCGGCCCGTCCTGGCCCCAGCCGGTCATGCGGCCGTAGATCAGCCGGGGATTGGCGGCCAGCATCGCATCCGGCCCCAGGCTCAGCCGCTCCATCACCCCCGGCCGGAACCCCTCGATCAGGATGTCGGCTAGGGCGATGGCCTCGCGCGCCATGGCCAGATCGGCTTCGGATTTAAGGTCCAAGGCCAGCGACACCCGCCCCCGCGCCGTAACGTCGCCCGGCGCCGGTCCCGCGCCCGGCCGGTCGATCCTCAGCACCTCCGACCCCAGGTCGGACAACAGGGTGACGGCGAAAGGGGCCGGGCCGATCCCGGCCATCTCCACCACCCGCAAGCCCCTAAGCGGCCCCAGCCCCATCGCCTGTTTCCTTTCAGTCCGCCGGCGCCCGCAGCCGCCGCGCCTCCAGCAGCGGCCCCTCCTCGCCGTCCAGCCAGCGACCGGTCAGGCCGAACACCTCGGCGAGCACCCGTGAGTTCAAGGCCTGAACCGGCGGGCCGTCGGCTGTGATCCGGCCCTCGGCGACGACCACCGCGCGGTCGCCCAGCCGCGCGGCCAGGCCCAGGTCATGCAGGCTGGCCAGCACCGCCGCGCCTTGCCCAGCCCTTTCGCGCAGCACCTCGATGACCATCAGCTGGGCGTCGGGGTCCAGGTCGGCCAGGGGCTCGTCCAGCACCAGCAGCGGCGCCTCGGTGACCAGGGCGCGGGCCAGCAGCACCCGCGCCCGCTCGCCGCCCGACATCTCGGCCACGCCCCGATCGGCCAGATGCCCGGCCTCCAGCCGCTCCAGCCAGCACCGCGCACGCGCCACACCCTCGGCCGCCTCCAGCAAAGGCGCGCCCAGGGCCGCCACCTCGGCCGCCGGCATGTTCCAGGCCAGCCGCCTCTGCTGCGGCAGCCACGCCGCCCGCCGCGCCCGCTCGTCCGGCGACAGCGACCCCACCGCCGTCCCGCCCAGCCGCGCCTCTCCTGCCTCCAGCGGGATCAGGCCGAGCGCGGCGCGCATCAGGCTGGACTTGCCCGCGCCGTTTGGTCCGACCAGCACCACCGTCTCGCCGGCAGCCACCGTCAGGGAGACGCCGTCCAGCACCGTGCGCCGCCCCAGCCGCGCGCGCGCGCCGGTCATCTGCAGCGCGCTCACAGCCGCCACTCCCGCGCCACGCGCCAGGCGATCAGGGCGAACAGCGGCGCGCCGATCAGGGCGGTCAGCACGCCGAGCTTCAGCTCCTGATCGGCCGGGACCACCCGCGCCAGCACATCGGCCAGCACCAGCATCACCCCGCCCGCCAACGCCGAGGGCAGCAGCAGCCGACCCGGATCGCCCCGCACCACCGCCCGCACCAGATGCGGCGCCGCCAGGCCGACGAAGCCGATCACCCCCGCCACGGCCGTCGCGGCGCCCGCCGCCAGGGCCGCCGCCAGCACGGCCAGCAGGCGCATGCGCCGCATGGACAGGCCCGACATCTCGGCCGTCTCCTCGCCCAGGCTCAGCTGACGCAGGCCCGGCGCCGCGCGCCAGGCTAGAGCGCCGGCCAGGATCAGCACCGGCGTCACCCAGGCGGCGTCGCTCCACGACCGGTTCTGCACCGAGCCCAGCATCCAGTTCATCACCTCGGCGGTGGCGATGGGGCTGGGTGACAGGTTGAACACCAGGGCCGCCAGCCCGCCCGCGAAGGCCGACAGCGCCACGCCGAACAGGATCAGGGTCTCGGGCGAGCGGGTCCGCGCCGCCACCGCCGTCAGCGCGCCGCCCGCGATCCCCGCCCCGGCCAGCGCGGCCAGCTCGATCACGCCCGGCACGAACCCCGCCCCCAGGATCAGGGCCAGCGCTCCGCCCAGGGACGCGCAGGCCGACACCCCCAGCACCCCCGGATCGGCCAGCGGATTCCTCAAAAGCCCCTGCATGATCGCCCCCGACAGGGCCAGGGCCGCCCCCACCAGGAAGGCGCAGACCGCGCGCGGCGCCCTGACCTGCCAAAGCACCTCGTGTGGCGGCGATCCCGGCGCTCCGAACGCTTCGCCCCAGTCGGCCGCGGTGAACACCACCTCGCCGATCACCACGCCGAGCATCAGGCTGACCACGGCGGCCGCCGCCAGACCCAGCTCCAGCCGCCCCGCCCTCATCCGTCCATTTCCGCCATGCGCCGAGCCGCCCGGGCCGCGAACCAGGTCGGACAGCTCAGCTCGGACGCCGGCACGCTGACCGCCGGCCGCTCGGTCATGCGTCGCTCGAGGGCCGGATGCCGCCCCGACCCGCGCCGGTCCCTCCGCACACTGTCGAAGAAGCCGAGCACGAACCGCGCGGGCGGCGCCATCACCAGCCCCTCGACCGAGACCGGCCCGAACCCCGGCGCCGGGGCCGCGTTCGACAGGCCGGCCGCCCGCATCATGGCGTCGATCAGGGTTCCCGGTCCGGCCGTGAAACCTCCGGCGGTCAGATACAGGGCCGATCGCTCTCCGGGGCCACGGGCCTGCGCCCGCTCAGACGTCGCCCGGGCCGCCGCCAAGTCCTCGGCCATCTGTCGAGTCAGGGGCTCGGCCGCGTCCGGTCGCCCCAGTTCTTCGGCCACCCGCCGCACCAGGGCCTCGACCTCAGCCATGTCGCGCGCATCGCCTATGCCGATCACCGGCACGCCTCGCCGGGCCAGCGCGCGCATCAGCGCCGGATCGCCGCCCCAGGAGCGCACCACCAAGTCGGGCCGGCCCATCACCGCCGCCTCCAGCCCCGCCCGCGCCTGGCGATGGCCCCGCGCCGCGTCCCGCATGGCGGAATCCTCGTCGTCGGCGCGCGGAGATAGCACCAGCCGGTCGCCCGGCCGCGCCATGGCCAGTACATACTGGTCCGCGCACTGGTCTAGCGACAGGATCGACAGCGGCCGCGCCTCCACGGCGCCTGCCGTCAGCGTCATCAGTACGACCGCGATCCCCGCGCCCTTCAGCGCAGCAGCCGGGCCAGCAGCGCGTCTGTGCTCAGCGCGCTTAGTCGTTCGGCCTCCGCCCACGCCAGATAGGGCTTGGTGATCTGCAGCGAGACAATGCCGTGAACTCCGGTCCACAGCAGCTGAGCCGCCACATTCACGGTCTCGCTCAGCCGGCCCGCGGCGTCGATCTCGCCGACCAGATCGATGAACTGGCGATACAGCTCGGCGCCGATGGCCTGGGCGGCGTCCTCGGCCCCCTCCTTGGCCTCGCTCGGCCTGGTCATGTAGATCAGGCTGTAGGCGTTGGGGTTCTCCAGCGCGAACCGGACGTAACCTTTCAGCACAGCCCTCAGCCGCATCTCGGCGTCTTCGCCCGACGCCGCGATCCGCCGGCTATGCTCCAGCAGAGTCTCGAAGGCGTCGCGACAGATTTCCGCCAGGATCGCCCGCTTGTCGGGGAAATGCATGTACAGCGCCGTGGACGACAGCCCGACCGCATCGGCGATCTTTCGGATGGTCGTCCCCTCATAGCCCTTCTCGACGAATAATCGGCCGGCGGCCTGCAATATTTCGCCTCGGCGAGCGTGCCCCTCGCCCCGGGGCTTTCTCGATGATCGAACGGCGGCAGGCGACAAGGGGCGCTCCTCAGCGGCCGAACGGAGCGGCTCCCTTAGCGGGATTTGCGCCGGAAGGCCAAGCTGGGCATTGTCATCGATCGTTGTTCGGGGAGCGCTGACATCATGCATGGACCTGGCGCGACGCGGGGATCGGTCGCCGGACCGCCTTTGGCCGAAAGCGCGCGGCGCCACGGCGCCACGCGAGGCCAGTTGACGGCGATCCTTGTGTGCGTCGCTCTCGTATCGGCGGTGCTGCTCACCTTCCCGGCTCAGGTCTGGACCGGCGCAGTGACCGCCTTTTGGGGCGGCTTTCTGCTGCTGGCCGCCTGGCGTCTCTTCCTGATCCTGACGCCGCGCGCCGCTGCCCCGGTCGCACGGATCGACGTCCTGCCTCGCTACACGGTCATCGCCGCCCTCTACGACGAAGCCGCCATGCTGCCTCAGCTGGTTTCCAGGCTTGCGCGGCTCGACTACCCCGCGTCGCGTCTTCAGGGCCTGATCGTGCTTGAGGCCGACGACCACGCCACCCTGGCCGCCGCCCACGCCCTGACCCTGCCCGCCTGGATGTCGATCCTGGTCGTTCCGGCCGATGCGCCCGGCCCCCGCACCAAGCCGCGCGCCCTCAACCACGCGCTGAACCGGTCGACGGGGGAGCTCATCACCGTCTATGACGCCGAGGACGATCCGCATCCGGCCCAGCTGCGCGAGGCGGCCGCCAGGTTCCACCACGCGGGCCACGACTTCGCCTGTTTCCAGGCCCCGTTGCGCGTCCGCCTGACCCCCGGCCGTGACGGCTTTCTGGAGCGCCAGTTCGCCGCGGAATACGCCAGTCTGTTCGAGGTGACCCTCCCGGCCATGACGCGTCTCGGCCTGCCCTTTCCCCTCGGCGGCACCAGCAACCATTTCCGCACCGCCATCCTGCGCCAGGTGGGTGGCTGGGATCCCTGGAACGTCACCGAGGACGCCGATCTGGGCCTGCGTCTTTGGCGATGCGGCTGGCGGCTTGGCGTCCTCAGCCGCCCGACCTGGGAGACCCCGCCTGGCGACCTTCGTCAGTGGCTTCCTCAACGAACCCGCTGGCTCAAGGGATACATGCAGACCTGGGGCGTACATATGCGCGCGCCATGGCGGCTCGGCCTGCGGGGTTTCGCTTCGCTTCAGCTCAGCCTCGGGCTTGCCGTCGCGTCCGCCGCGGTCCACGCCCTGACTGCCGCGTGGATGATAGCCTTGGCCATGGCCGCCGCCACCCGCGGCCTGCATCCCGCGACGCCGACGATCGCCGTGATCGTTCTCGGCGCGGGTCTGGCGACGGCCTGGGCGTCCTGCTGGCTTGGGCTGAGGCGAGCCGGGAGCCGCTATCGGCTGACCGACGCCCTGTCGGCGCCGACCTACTGGTCCTTGACCACCGCCGCGTTTCTCCAAGCGGCATGGCGGCTGGTGATCCAACCCCACGCCTGGGACAAGACCCCGCACGCTCCGGACGATGAGCCTGCCCCCGCCTCTGGACGCGTGGCCGCCTGACCGCCTAGGAGCGAGGCATGTCCGCCTCCGCCATAGTCCCCGCCATCGCCGACGTCGCTGAGACGGTACGCACCCGCGCCTGGGCCGACTACGCTTTGCTGGACAGCGGCGACGGCCGAAAGCTGGAACGTTACGGCCGCTACACCGTGGTCCGGCCCGAGCCGCAGTGCTTTTGGGCCCCCGACCGCCCCGAGCTGTGGACCAACCCCGACGCCGTCTTCGACCCGACCGACGAAGACGAGGCGGGCCGCTGGCGCTTCGGCGGCCCCGCGCTCGACCGCTTCGACCTGGGCTGGGGTCAGGCGCGTTTCGCCGGCCGCTTCACCCCCTTTCGCCACCTCGCCTTCTTCCCCGAACAGGCCGGCAACTGGGAATGGCTGAATGATCGTCTGTGCGGGCTGAGCCAAATGGGCTCAAGTAGCCCGAAGGGCGATAGCCCACCAACAAGACCTCGGTTCCTCAATCTGTTCGGCTACACAGGTGTGGCCAGCCTCGTGGCCGCCGCGGCCGGAGCCGAGGTCACCCATGTCGACGCGTCCAAGAAGTCCGTCGCCTACGCCCGCGAGAACGCAACCCTCTCGGGCCTGGAGGACGCGCCCGTCCGCTGGATCGTCGAGGACGCGCGGAAATATGCCGCCCGCGAGGTCAGGCGCGGCTCAAAATATCAGGGCATCATCCTTGATCCGCCGAAGTATGGGCGGGGGCCCACCGGCGAGATCTGGCGGCTGTTCGAGGACCTGCCGGACCTGCTGGCCGACTGCGCAGCCCTCCTGGCCGACGACGCCGACTTCCTGCTGATCAACGCCTATGCGGCAAGGGTCTCGGGCCTGTCACTCGCCCACCTGACGCGCCAGGCCCTGGCCGGCCGTTCGGGCGTCATCGACTGGGGCGAACTGGCGCTGGTCGAGGACAGCGACCGCGCCGCCGAGATCGGCCTCAGCTTCTTCGGCCGCTGGCGCGCCCAAGAGAGCGTGGAACGTTGAGCGAGCGCCTGATCACCAGCCTGACCAACGACACGGTCAAGGCCGTCCGCGCCCTGCACATGCGAAAGGAGCGCGAGCAATCCGGCCGCTTCCTGGCCGAAGGCCTCAAGTTCATCGGCGAGGCGCTGGATCAGGGCCTCGCCCCCCGCCTGCTGCTCGTCGGCCAGGACGCCCGCCCCCACCCCCTTCTGGACCGCGCCCGCGCCGAGACGCTGACGGCGGACGGCGAGGTGGTCGTGGTCACCCACGCCATACTCTCCAAGGTCTCCCGAAAGGAGAACCCTCAGACGGTGCTCGGCGTCTTTGACCAGGCCTATGTTGGTCTCGACGCCATCGAACCCACCACCGCCCCCGCCTGGGTGGCGCTGGAGCATGTCCGCGATCCGGGCAATCTCGGCGCCATCATCCGTACCGTCGACGCGGCCGGCGCCGGCGGCGTCATTCTGATCGGCGACTGCTGCGACCCCTTCTCCACCGAGGCGGTGCGCGCCACCATGGGTTCGGTCTTCGCCGTCCAGATCGCTCGCGCCTCGCTCGAAGACTTCCTGGCCTGGCGCGATCGCTGGCCCGGCAGCGTCATCGGCACCCGGCTGGACGCCGCCCACGGCTATCGCGACGCGCCGGTGCGCGCGCCCGTCCTGATCCTGATGGGCAATGAGCAGGCGGGTCTCTCCGACCGCCTCGCCGCCGCCTGCGATGTGAACGTCAAGATCCCCATGCGCGGCCGCGCCGACAGCCTCAACCTCGCGATCGCCACCGGGATCATGCTCTATGCGGTGACCGAAGGCGTCTGACGGCGGCGCTGGCCTCCCGCGTCCACAGCCGCTAGAGCCGGGCCATGTCGCTGCGTCCCCTGTTCGTCACCCAGGTCTATGAGGCCAGCCTGGCCGAGGCGTCCGGCTTCATCGGGTTCAACGCCGGCCTGGCCGACGCCTGCCGCGCCCTCGCCGAGGAGGATCAGGCAGGCCGCGCCTGGTGCCGGCGTCACGCCTATCGCGGCTATACCTCCTACGCCTCGCTCTCCGACCTGCCCCAGCGCTTTCCCGAGTTCGCCGAGCTGAAGAAGCGGCTGGATCGCCACGCCGCCCTCTACGCCAAGGCCCTGAGCTTCGACATCGCCAGAAAGCCCCGGCTCGACAGCCTGTGGGTCAATATCCTCAAGCCCGGCGGCGGCCACACCGGCCACATCCACCCCCACGCCATCATCTCGGGCACTGTCTATGTCGAGACCCCGCCCGGCGCCTCGGCGCTCAAGCTGGAGGACCCGCGGCTGGCCATGATGATGGCCCGCCCGACCCTGACCGCCGATGCGCCCGAGACGGCCCAGCCCTTCGTCTATCTGACGCCCCAACCGGGCACGATCCTGATGTGGGAGAGCTGGCTGCGCCACGAGGTGCCGCCGAACGCCGCCAAGGCCGAGCGCGTCTCGATCAGCTTCAACTACGCCTGAGGCCGCCCGCGCGGCTTGACTCCCCGCCGCCCGCGCCCG
>CAZITK010000050.1:0-10193 GCA_964542145.1 uncultured Brevundimonas sp. | reverse complement strand
ATGGTCGAAGAAGACCTCGTCGGGGACCAGGCCCGGCACGCACACCACGGTCCAGCCGGTCATCCCCTCCAGGATCGGATTGATCCGGCGGAAATCAGGAATGCCGCCGGTGTTGAGGTCCAGCGCCTCCAGCCCCTTCATGAAGGCGTCGCATGCCCGCCCGGGCAGAACCCTCATCTGCCGAGCGTAGAGCGTATCCCAAACGCCGTGCTCGACCGGAGTGTAGGCGTCCCAGTTCTGGGGGATGGTCCAGTCCGCCGACGCCCCTTCCGGCGGGGATTCAAAGACGTGTTCGAAGTCGGCCATGGCGGGTCTCCCGATGCGTTGGATCAACATAGGCGCGGACGACGACGGATTGAACCGCAGGCGCCCGCTTTGTGTCACGCCCTTGGCTCCGTTCGATCCTCCGCCTACGGTGGATGCAACCAGGCGTCGCGCGTGCGACGCCGACCGATTAGGCGACAGGCTGATGCCGTACCGTGACGGCGCGTCGAGACGGCGCGACGGCGGGTCCCGACCGGGCCGCGAGGCGCCGCTGTACGCCGCGCTGGACCTCGGGACCAACAACTGCCGACTTTTGATCGCGCGGCCGTCGCGCGAGGGCTTTCGCGTGGTCGATTCCTACAGCCGAATCGTGCGGCTGGGCCACGGCCTTGCGGCCTTGGGACGGCTGTCGGACGAGGGTATCGCTCGTGCGCTCGAGGCGCTGAGCCACTGCGCGGAGAAGATCGGTCGGCGCAATGTGCGGAGCGACCGGGTGCGGGCGGTCGGCACCCAAGCCTGTCGGCTGGCGAGCAACGGCGAGGATTTCGCCCGACAAGTAAAGGCGGAAACCGGGATCGAGCTCAGGATTATCGACCCGGAAGAGGAGGCGGCCCTGGCGGTAGCCGGCTGCCGCAATCTTCTGGATCCCGCCTCGCCCCTCGCCCTGGTGGTGGACGTCGGCGGCGGCTCGACCGAGCTGTCGTGGCTGGTGAGGATCGGTGAGGGGGCGGCGGCAGACTGGCGGATGGTTGACTGGACGTCCCTGCCGCTGGGCGTGGTGTCCCTGGCCGAGCGATGGCCCGAACCAGAGCCGAGCGGCCGCGATTGGTATGAATCCATGGTCGGCGACGTGCGCGCCGCCCTGACAGTGCGCGAGATCGCGCCAGAGCTGAAGCCGCGCTTTGAGGCCGGCGACGCCCACCTGATCGGCACTTCCGGCGCCATCACCAGCCTGGCCGGCATCCACCTGGACCTGGCGCGCTATGAGCGCAGCCGCGTCGACGGCCTTTGGATGCATCGCGCCGAGTGCGAGGCGGCCGCCGAGCGTTTGCACCGGCTGGGGCCCGCGGGACGAGCGCGCCAAGGCTGTATCGGCCCCGACCGCGCCGACCTGGTGTTGGCGGGAGCAGCCATTCTGGAAGGCATCCAGCGCGAGTGGCCGTGCCCTCGCGTGCGAGTGGCCGACCGGGGCCTGCGCGAGGGACTGTTGCTCAGCCGCATGCGAGAGGATCGGCTGCAACGCCGCCGGCGCTGAGCGCTTTCAGTTCCGCCGATTGGGGCGGCGATCGGTGCGGCCAGTCGGGTCTCGGCTCTCGCGACGCCAGCGGATCGACAGCGTGGCCTCGCCATCGCCCCCGAACTGACTTTCGACCGCGACATTGCGTCGAACCTGCCATTCGACCCGGGCCGCCCCGCCCCCCTCGCCGCCTCCGATGATCTCGAAATAGATGTCGTCTGTCAGATAGCGCCCTCCGGCGACCGTCAGGCTGGAAGCGTCGCCGCCGAACGACAGTCGATCCAGACCCGCCAGTTCACGGATGTTGCCGATCACGTCGAAGCCGCCGCCGCCTGCAAGCGACGCTACGCCCGAGGCCAACTGAGCCGCCTCGAAGGCCGACAGCTGGGAGGCCGAGCGGCCAAACAAGACTTGAGACAGGATCTCGTCCTGGGGCAGCTCCGGGGTCGAGGTCAGGACGATCTCCGGCGAGGCGGCCGTGCCCGTCACCTCGATGACGGCGGTCAGCGCGGGGTCCTCACGCTCGGCGCGCAGATTCAGGCGAATGCGCTCCAGGTCAGTCGACAGGGCGATGGTGCCTGAATCGTCGAATACAAACCGTTTGCCGGCGAACTCATAGTCGCCGCGGACAACTCGCGCCGTCCCGGTCAATTGCGGATCGGCGATGGTGCCCCTCACCTGAGCGGTCAGCGCCAGCTCGACGTCCAGGCCTCGACCGCGCACGAAAATCTCGCGGCCCGTCAGGTCTATGTTGAGCGCGATGGGCGAGGGCCGGCTCTGTGATTCCGGCTGAACGTCAGGGTCGCCGCCGGGTCGGTTCACCTCGATCACGTCCATGCGCACGATGCCATTCGATCCTGGGGGATTGGCGGCGATCTCGGCCTCATCCACTCCGAGTTGGCCGTCGAGACGGATGGCGCCGTCGGCGGCGCGTATGGCCGTGACCTGGCCGGTGCCTCGAGCGGTGGCCAGTTCGTTGTCGATGATCCGGAAACGAGCCAGATCCAGGCGCAGCGTGGAAGCCGAGCCCTGACGCAGGCCGATCTGGCCCGATCCGGTGACGCGTCCGGGGCCGCTGTCGGTCGCAGTCAGACTTTCCAACACCGCCACGGTGTCGTCGAAGCGGCTGGCCAGCTGCAGCTGCTCAAGCCTCAAGCCGGTGGTTGAGTCGCGGAATGCGCCGTCGGCCACGTCGAAACGGCCGTTGATGCGCGGGGCGTTAAGAGTGCCGCCCAAGGTGGCGCGGGCGTCGACCCGGCCAGCCAGCGTCCGTTCGCCGCCGAAGAAGACGTCCCAGAGGGGCTGAACCTGACCTTGAAGCGACACCTGGCCTGACATGTTGCGGGTGCGGGCGACGGCCAGCCTCAGGGGCGCGGCCGAAGCCTCGACCGGCAGGGTGACGTCGGCCTCAGCGCGCACCGCGCCCTGATCAACGGCCTGGGCCTGAACCGTCAGGACATCACCAGCCAGACGGGCGCTGATGGAGCCGTCGATGGCCACATCCTGGGGACCGTCAACGCTACGCAAGCCAGCCAAGGCGATATTGGCCGTTCCGCCCAGGTCGTCGCCCGCGCCGCGCAAGGCCACCCGGCCGGTTATCCGCCCACGGAGATCGGGCGCGAGGGCACCGATTTCGACGCCCTGCAGATCGGCCTGGATAGCCGCGGCCTGGGCATCCTGGCGGAACTCGCCGGTGAGGAAGCCGCCGCCGACCCCGACATCGATGCGCACAACCCGCCCGTCACGGGCCAGGGCCGCGATCAGGGGGCTGCGGGTCTCAAAGGCGATGTCGCGCACCCGGCCCGCGCCAGCCAGGGTGACGCTCTGGCTGTCACCCCGGCGCCCATAGACGCCGGAGCCGTCGAACTGGACCGGATTGGCTCCACCGACGTCGGCCACCAGGGTGAAGGGCAGGTGTTCCAGCGTTCCGCGACCGCTGAGCGCCAGGTTGCGGATGGTGATATCCTGGCCCGCCGGTCGGAGATTGGTGGCGGTGACGTCCAGGATGGCGGTCTCTGAACCTGCGCCTTCGGTCAGGCGTACGCGACCGCGGGCCTGACCGGTCTGGATGAAGGCCCCGGGACCGGCGGTGAAGCTGAGGTCGGCCGAGGCCGGAGCGCCATTGGTCAAGGTAACGTCGCCTTGCGCTGCGATGCCGCCCGCGTCCAGGTCGACGCCCGACAGCCGCACACCGCCTTCTGTCAGGAAAAAGTCTCCAGAGGCTCGCGCCGGGCCATAGTTTGAACCGGCGGTCACGGCCACTCGACCGTCGGAGCTGTTCGCGCCGCGCCGGAAGCTGAGGATCAGATCGGCGTTCGTCAGGATCAGATTAGCCGCCTCGACCCGGTCGAAACGAGCGGTCAGGTCGGCGCGGGGTCGCGCCAGGGTGCCGGTCAGCGCGCCGTCGCCCGACATGTCCCCCCCGATCTCCACCGGCCCGACTCCGAAAGGCCCGGTGGCGGTCCAGTCCAGCGCCAGTCGCAGCCGACCTTCGGGCTCGATCAGGCCGCGTGCGCCGGCCCTCGCGTTGGCCGCAGTCAGTTCGGCGCGATCAACATTGATGCGGCCGCCATCCAGGCTGCCGATCAACTGGAGCCGGGGGGTGGGACCGAGCAGGCGATCCAACTCGTCCATACCGCTTGCCACGCCCGCGCCCCGGCCGTCGAAATTCAAGGTCCAGGGTGCCCCCGGTCGGGCCTGAGCGGCGCGGACCGGTCCGCCGAACACCCCGCGGGCCCCGGGGGATACCCGGCTGAGGTCGGTGATGCGGGCGTCGCCATTGAAACTGAGCCCCCCGCCAAGATTGCGCGCGCCGCGGCCCCTGGCCGCCAGGGCCTGGCCCCGAGCGTCCACACGGTTAAGCAGAAGAGCGCCGTCGATCAGACGCGTGACGTCAAACTGGACGCGGGGCTGAGGGCCCAGCAGCGCCCCCACGATGCCCTCACCCGACCCGCCGCGCCCGACGATGTCGCCGCGGAGATCAAAGCGGCCGTCGTTCGCCGCGATGGCGAGCGGCCCCATGACGCGCTGGGCGCGATAGCTCGCCAGGTCGGCGTTCTGCAGGCTGACCGCGCCATCCAGGGCCCACCGGTTGGCGTCGCCGGTGAAGGTTCCGACCCAGGCCGCCGGCCCTGCGACCCGGGCGCCGGCCAGGCGGCTGAGATTGGGCGTGGCGATTTCCACGACCACGCCGTCGGGCGCGGTCTGGTCCTCCAGCCGGATGACGCCTTGAGCCCGCGAGGTGAAGTTTTCGCTGAACAGTCGCCACGCTACGCCCTGATGGCCCTCGCGGCCCCGGTCGGGCACCGAGGCGAAGCCAAACCGGGCGGTGCGCCCAATTCGTTCGACGAACGGCTCCAGAAGGTCCGACCCTGAAAAGTCAAAGTATCCCGAAATGCGAGAGCCTGCGTCGCCATAGCGGCCCTGGATGGTCAGGGGGGTGAACGCGCCCGTGCGCACCACCGCCTGCACAGCCTCGCCATTGACCAGGGCGCGGAGCAGGAAGGGCTGGTTCGGCGAATAGCCGAGCGATCCGGCCAGGGGACCGCCGGCGGCTTCCTGGGCGTGCGCATCCACACGCAGGTCGCCCATAGTCTCGCCTAAGGAGACATCGGCCCGCAGAAAATCGCCGGGCCGGGTCAGGGAATTGGCTTGCACCCGCACTGATTTTGAGCCCCGGCGCGGGATGTCGGCTTCACCCGCTAGGTTCCAGCGCCCGTACTCCTGGCTGAAGTCCTCCATCAGCTCGATGTTCGCCTCAAACCTGTCGACGTCGATGCTGAGGGGCGAGGGACGCGAAGGCTCGTCCGGCCGTTCCTCGGGGATCGGGCGGCGGATCACGCGGATCAACTCTGCGTCGATCTCCGTGGCGTGAAAGCGACGAAAGACCAGCGGCCAGTAGGACCAGTCGACCCGCACATTGGCGGCCTCCAGCCACACGCCTTCCTCGTCCGTCACCGTGGCGCGACGGATGGTGAAGTCGTCGAAGAGATCGCCCTCCAGGCCCTCGATGTTCAATCGGCCATAGGGACCGAGCTGGGTCCCGGCCACGAAGCTCACGACCAGGTCACGCCCCCCCGAGGACAGAACCGCGAACCGTCCGCCCACCAGCACCACAACAATGAGGCCAACAAGCACGGCGACGCCCAGGCCGCCGAAGAAGGCCAGAGACTGGATCAGGGTCCGCTTGCGCTTTTCCTTCTTCTCGCGCTCTCGCCGCAGCCAGCCGATGCGCGCCCAGCGACGGCGCTTGTGCGCGGGAGAGCTGTCGGGCGCAGGCGCCGGAACCTGACCGGGCTCTGTGTCCGGCCCGTCATCCTGAGGCGGTTGATCGGTCAAAACGCCTGTCCGATCGAGATGTAGAGCTGGAAGTCGCTGTCGCCCTCGCCCTTGTTCAGCGGGAAGGCCACGTCGGCGCGCACCGGTCCGAACGGCAGATAGTACCGGACCCCGAAGCCCGCGCCGTAGCGCATGTTGGACAGGTTGGGCGTGGCTTCGAAGCCGACCGAGCCGGCGTCCACGAAGGCCACGGCTGCGAAGCTCTCGCCGATGTCGTGGCGGTACTCAATGGAGGTCTCGAACAGGCTCAAGCCCCCCCGTGGCGTATTGTCCGGCAGACGCGGTCCGACTCTCTGGAATTCATAACCCCGCACCGACCCGCCGCCACCGGAATAAAACAGCCGATCAGCGGGAATGGTCAGTTCCTCGCCGCCCAAGATCGATCCGATCCGCAGACGGCCGGCCAGCACCGAGCGGCCCTGATCGCGCACAGGCAGATAGCCGGTCACCTGGGCTTCGGTCTTGAAGAACACGAGGGAATCATCGCCCGTCACCGCTGTTGGCTGGGCGTTGGCCAGCACACGCCAGCCGCGTGTCGGGTTCAGCGGGTCATTCGAGCGGTCCATGAAGAGGCCGCCCCGTCCGGTCAGAATGGCCAGGTCGCGGTCGAGGGTCAGGGGATCCTGGGTGTCGGGATCAAAGCGGTTCTCGGTGTAACGGCCTGCGTCCAGACCAACGCCATAGGTAAACCAGGAGGTCCGTCCCAATCGCTGGCGCAGATCGGCGGCCGCGCTGATCGCTATGCGGTCGTAGGCGTCGGTGGTTTCGTTGATCAAGAACCCGGACAGCGTCAGGGTTCGCCCCGCTCGCCGCCAGTGGGGAATCGACAGGTCCGCGCCGATGCGGCTATCTATGGTTGCAACGCGGGCGCGGAAGCGCAGGGTGTCTGCTCGGCCGAAGCGGTTCAGCCACGTCCACAGTCCGTCGACGCCGACCCCGTCGCTGGTCGAGGCGTAGAGACCAGCCTCGAGAATACGACGCGGGCGGTCTGTCAGGGTGACGACGATAGGGCGGAGCCCGTCAGCACGGGTCTGGTCGATCGGCGACAGGGCCACCGCCACTCCGTCGTAAACATTGGTCTCGAGTAGCCGGCGCTCCAGCTCGGCCACGTCCTCGGGATCATAGATGTCGCCCTCGGTCCACGGCGCCAAGCCGCTGACCCATTCCGGATTGGTCGCGCCGCTCGTCTCCAGATTGATGCCATCCAGCCGCACCAGCAGGCCGGAATCGATCCGGTAGGTGGGAGAGACCAGATAGCTGGCGTGGTCGACCACTACACGGCGATCGTCGGCGCGGGCGTCCGCGTAACCTCGTCGGGTCAGGCCGGCCACGATGCGGCCCTCACCCGCGATCACATCGACGGCGCGGCCAGGCTCGCCCGGCTCAAGCCGATGCTCGTCGAAGGCCGCCTCCGCGGCCTGGGGGGTGGGGGGCGTGTTCAGCCACTCGACCTCAGGCTGGTCGAGCAGAAAGCGCCGGCCCGGCGTGATCTCGACAATCGCCTGGGGAGGATTCTCGCCCTCGACCCGATCTTCGATAAGCGGCTGATAGTAGCCTTCGGAACGCAACAGGGCCTCGGCCGACTCGGCCGCCTGCCGCGCGCGGCGCCGAGCCTGAAAGCGATTCTCGATCGGCGCCTCGACCTCCCCGATGGCGGTTTCGATCCTTTCGCGAAGATCGCCGTCCAACTCGCCGCGGACCTGGGCGCGCGGCTCAGCCGACGCCGCCGTCGCCGCCAAGACCCCGGCGACCAATGCCGACAAACCGATCGCTACTCTCAAACCACGTTTCCCACTCGTGTCCGTCCATGCCGGCAATCGTCCGAAGTCAGTAGAAAAGCGTCTCGCTCTCCGGCTGGACGCTCTCTGCAGAACTGCGCTGTTCCGGCGGGATGGCGTCGACCGGCGGCGGCGCCTCCGGCGCGGTGTCGGCGGCCTCGCTGGCGACGTCTTGAGCCGCGGGCGCCGCCACGGGCTCGGGCGACGGCGGGGCTTCGACACGCTCATAGCCGCTGTCGCACGCGGCCGCGGCCGCGGCCACGGCAGCGGCGGCCAGCAGTGTGATGGATTTCGACATGGTGAACCTCCCCGACGTCACGGGCTAACGCCTGCCTGGCGCGGCCCGTTCCATAGCGCGCGCCTAGGGGCTGCTTAAAGAGTTCATTCGGCTTTGTGTCTTATGAAGTGGCGGGGGGAGAGATCAATGGCTGAACCCACCGCCAGCGCCTTTGGCCGTATCGCCGCCGGCCGCATGAGAGAGATGCCGACTCGCCTCCTGCTCGCGGCGTTTATCGGCGTAACCGCGTGGTTCGTCGCGCCTGGACCGCTCGTCGTTGTGTGGTTTGGCCTCGTCTTGCTGGGCCAGGGGCTTGACTGGCTGGTGTTCCGACCTTTCCGGCGGGAACCGACGCGGGTTGGTCGTGGCCCGGCCGCTTGGGTTGCTCTGACGGGGATGACGGCCAACGCCGTGATCTATTCGGCGATAGCCATCTATCTGTGGTTCGAGGGCGGCCCGGCAGGACAGATCTTCGCGATGATCCAGGTCTCAGGCAGCCTGCTGCACGTCAGCTATCACATGAACGCAGACCGGGGCCTGCTCCTGGCGGGAAGCCTTCCGCCGGGGCTCTATTTCCTGGGTCTGCCGATCCTTGCGGCGATCCATGAGCGCGAACCGCGCCACATGCTGATCACCATCGGCGGTCTGTTGTATCTCGCGCATCTCGTGGCGGCTGTCCGCCGCTCCGTGACCCAGACCCGAGGGTTGACGGCCGCCAAGGCTGAAGCAGAGACAGAGCGGGCGCGCGCCGAAACGGCCAATGCCGCCAAGTCCGACTTCCTGGCCGTGATCAGCCACGAGATCCGTACACCCATGAACGCGGTTATCTCGGCCGCCAACCTGTTGCGCCGGACGCGTCTGACCAGTGAACAGCGCGAGCACGTCGGCATGTTGCTGGATGCTGGCGATGTACTTGTGGGCCTCCTCAACGACGTCCTGGACTTCTCGAAGATCGAGGCGGGCAAGATGGAGCTGGAGGCCGCCGATATGGCCCTGGGGGCCAAGCTCGCCGCTCTGATCCGTCTATGGGAGCCCAAAGCGCTGGCCAAGGGCGTGAGGCTCAGGCTCCACGTGGATGAAGCGGCGCCCGATCGTATCCGCACCGATCCCCTGCGGCTGCAGCAGATCCTGTTCAATCTGTTGTCAAACGCAGTCAAATTTACGAGCGAGGGGGAGATCACGGTGCGGGTCGCTTATGACCCGGTCCCCCGTTTGCTGGTCTTCGACATCGAGGACACCGGGGTGGGCATCGCCGCCGATCGGCTGGATCAGGTGTTCGCCAGTTTCGAGCAGGCTTCGGCCGGCACGACCCGACGCTATGGGGGTACGGGTTTGGGCCTGGCCATCAGCCGCCGTCTGGCGGAATTGATGGGCGGCTCCCTGTCGGTGACCAGCCAGCTCGGCCAAGGCTCGTGCTTCAAGCTGGAGCTGCCGGTTGAAGCTGCTCTTGAGGGTGATGCAGGCGCTGCAGAAACCGAGACTTTCGCCAGCTTGACCGGACGCCGCATCCTCGCGGCCGAGGACCACGAGGTGAACCGCCGCATCCTCAAGCTGCTGCTGGAGCCCCACGGTTGTCGCCTGACGCTGGTCGAGAACGGGCAGGAGGCTGTTGACGCGGCCCGGCTAGAGCCGTTCGATGTCATCGTCATGGACATGCAAATGCCGGTCATGGACGGGCTAGACGCCACACTCGCCATTCGATCGGGCGGGCTGAATGCGCGCACCCCGGTGGTCGCCCTGACCGCCAACGCCATGGACACCCATCGCGCCCGCTGGGACGCCGTCGGGGTTTCCGCCTTTCTGACCAAGCCGATCGACCCGGAGCTTCTGGTCAGCACGCTGTCGCGGGCTTGCGTCGAGGCGCCGCGCGAGACGGCGGCGGCCTGAAGCGCGACATGACTTTCTGGCGCCCGGCCGTGTGACCGGCTAGCACTGTGCTCCGTGTTCAGGAGCCGAGCCATGGCCCAGGTCAATCTTACAGGCGTCAGGAAGAGTTTCGGGCCGGTTGAGGTCATCAAGGGCGTAAATCTGAAGATCGACGATGGCGAGTTCGTGGTCTTCGTCGGCCCGTCCGGCTGCGGCAAGTCGACCCTGCTGCGGATGATCGCGGGGCTGGAGGAGGTCACCGCCGGGACCGTCTCGATCGGCGGCAAGGTGATGAACGACCAGGAGCCGGCCGAGCGCGGCATCGCCATGGTCTTCCAGTCCTACGCCCTCTACCCCCACATGACGGTGGCCGAGAACATGGCGTTCGCGCTCAATCTGGCCAAGGCCGACAAGGCCGAGACCGAACGGCGGG
>CAZITK010000049.1:0-10207 GCA_964542145.1 uncultured Brevundimonas sp. | reverse complement strand
GCGACTGGGCCAAGCGATCGGAAAAGGTCCGAAAGCTAACGGTTCGCTAGCCTATTGCTGATATTCCGCGCCGGAAGGGCCGTCAGAGCCCGATGATGGATGGCGTGAAGGACGAAAGACATGATGGCGGGGGCGCATCGCTTTCTCAACCTGTTCCGACGCGACCAGTCGGGCGCGACGGCCATGCTGTTCGGCATCGGGCTATTGGCCCTCGTGCTGATGACCGGCTTTGGCATCGACTATTACCGCTGGACCGTGGCGCGCAGCGAGACCCAGGCGGTGCTGGACGGCGCCGCCCTGTCCGCCGCGGCTTCGCGCGCCCGCGACGAGCCCAGCCTGCGCGCTGTCGCCGACGCCCATGTCGCAGCCAACGCCACGAACATGCTCAAGGCCTATGTGGATGCCGCGTTCGAGCACGACCTGACCTATGTCGAGGATCGCGTGACGGTCGGCATCCGCGGCGGTGTGCCGACCATCTTCATGGGCCTGGTCGGGGTCCAGACCATGCCGCTGAACGTCGAGGCGGTCGCCACGCGCGGTCAGGCCGAAGCGGTCGAGCTGGTGCTGGTGCTCGATAACACCGGCTCGATGAATCAGGTGGACGCCGGCGGGCAGTCGCGCATCAACGCCCTGAAGGCGGCGGCCAACGACTTGGTCAACAAGGTTAAGGAACGCGAGGACGCCGATGTGAAGGTCGGGGTCGTGCCTTATGCGGAATACGTCAACGTGGGCACGGCCTACCGCGGTCAGCCCTGGCTGAGCATCAACGAATACGACGTCTTCAATCCCGCCAAGCCGGGTCAGGGCACCTATCCCGACAACCTGACCGTCACCGTCTGTCTGGAGCGGGATCCGGACTACTGGGTGGACGAAACCCGCCAGTTGGACGGCCGCACCCAGATCGTGCGCGTCAAGAAAACGGGCGCATGCCGTCGCAGCGAGACGCGGCCTGACCCCAAGGCCGGCCAGCCTCGGCCCGGCACGGCGGCGAGCACCACCCGCTTTCGCTGGCACGGCTGCGTCTATTCGCGGCTTGGCGCCCTCAGGCTGACCGATGCCGAGCCCATGACCCCTTATGTCGGCATGGTGGTCAGCAACGGCCGACGCGACTGCATGACGCCGATCCTGCCGCTGTCCAGTAGCAAGCCGGCCGTCAACAGCGCGATCAACGGCATGACCACGGTCATCAGCGGTCGCTCGACCGAACCCTACACCCACATTCCATCCGGCCTGATCTGGGGCGTCAATGTCCTGTCGCCGGGCGCGCCCTTCACGGAAGGGCGGGCCTATGCCGAAGACAATCGCAATCCGCGCAAGATCATGGTGCTGATGACTGATGGTCAGAACACCATGCGGTACAAGACCAGCGGCGCGTCACATGGGGTGCACGAGCACACGACGGCTGCGGGACAATTGCGTCAGACCAACGACGATGTCACCGCCATCTGCAGCTACGCCAAGTCGCGCAACATCGAGATTTACACCGTGGCCCTGGGCATCGAGGACAGCGCCTCGACCACCATGCTGCGCGGCTGCGCCAGCGAGCCGGATTTCTTCTTCAACGCCTCGGACAACGCGGCGCTGAGAGACGCGTTCGACGCCATCGCCGCCTCGATCAACCGGGTGCGGCTGGTCAGGTGATCCGGCCGGGGGCTAAGTCGGGCGGATGTTCGTCACCCGCTTCGCCCCCTCGCCCACCGGGCGGTTGCACAAGGGACACGCCTATTCGGCCCTGACGGCCTGGCGCGCGGCGCGCGCGGCGCGCGGGGGGTTTCTGCTGCGGATCGAGGACATCGATCCGACCCGATGCCGGCCGGAGTTCGAGACAGCGATCCTCGAGGACCTGACCTGGCTGGGGATCGATTGGGACGGGCCGCTCAGGCGTCAGTCCGATCATCTCGACGACTACGCCGCCGCCCTCGACGACCTGCGCGCGCGCGGCCTGCTCTATCGCTGCTTTCGCACCCGCAAGGACATCCTCGACGCCATCGGCAACGCGCCGCACGGTGCGCCTGAGGCGGCGCGGCCGGGCCCGCATCCGCCGGAGGAGGAGGCGCGGCTGCTGGCCGCGGGCCGACCCTTCGCCTGGCGGCTGTCGCTGGACCGCGCGCGCGCGGCCTTGGGCGAAACGGCCTGGAACACCCTGTCCTTCCTAGAGGATGGCGCCGGGCCGGACGGCGAGACCGGACGCATGGCCGCACGACCCGAAACCGCCGGCGACGTCGTCCTGGCCAGAAAGGACGCCGCCGTCGCCTATCACCTGGCCTGCGTCCATGACGACGCGCTGCAGGGTGTGACCCACGTCGTCCGCGGCCAGGATCTGTTCGAGGCCACCCACATCCAGGTTTTGATCCAGGGCTTGATGGGCTGGCCGACCCCGACCTATCGCCACCACCGCCTGCTGACAGGGCCTGACGGTCGCCGCTACGCCAAGCGCGACAAGAGCGTGACCCTGGCGGAACTGAGAGCGACGGGGGTGACGGCGGACACGCTGAGGCGAGACCTGACGCTTTGACCGCCTCCCAGGCGAAGGCAGGGGTCCAGAGTCAACCGCGGGTGTCCTATTCCGCCGCAGCTCGCGCCCGAGCGTCAGACGCTCGCGTTCCGTAATCTGGGCTCCGGCCTTCGCCCGGGGGACGGCTTTGGTGTTTCGTCACGAAGCTTGCGGACTTTCCCCAATGACAACCGCCCGGCTCGGCTCTATCGGCCGCGAATGACCCGTCTTGTCCAGCACCCTCTGTTCCCCCTCGCCGTGCTGATCGGCGCGGCGGTGGTGCTGGGGCTGGCGCCGATCCTGGTCAAGCTGGCCGAGACGGGGGCGACGGCGACGGCGTTCTGGCGGTTCGCCTTCGCCCTGCCGCTGCTGCTGGCCCTCACCGCTCGGTCGGGTGGCGGCGGGCTGGGGGCGCCCAGCAAGCCCGTGGCGCTGGCGGCCCTGTTCTTCGTAGCCGATTTCAGCTTCTGGCACTACGGCATCGTCATGACCTCGGTGGCCAACGCCACCCTGCTGTGCAACCTCGCGCCGGTGGTGGTCACCCTGTTCGTCTGGCTGGCCTGGGGCGAGCGGCCGCGCGGGATATTCGTCATCGCCCTAATCCTGGCGCTGGGCGGCGCGGCGGGCATGGCCATGGGCGCCAGCGGCGGCCAGGGGACCAATCCGCTCTTGGGCGACCTGCTCTCGACCGCCACGGCGGTCTGGTACGCGGGCTATTTCCTGGCGGTGTCGGTGGCCCGCCGAAGCGCCTCGGCCATCTGCGTCATGACCTGGACGACCCTCTTGGCGACACCGGGGCTGCTGCTGATCAGCCTGCTGCTGGGCGAGGACGTTTGGCCGGCGACGCTGGCGGGCTGGTCGGTCTGCATCGGGATGGGATTGGTGCACATCGTCGGCCAGGGCGGGGTGACCTGGGCGCTGGGCCACGTCCCGGCCAGTCTGACGGCCCTGGTGGTGCTGATCCAGCCGGTGGCGGCGGCGGCCATGGCGTGGATGATCATCGGCGAGACCATGACCGCAGTCCAGATGGCCGGCGGCGCCCTGGTCCTGATCGGGGTGATCTTGGCCCAGCAGGCTTCCAGACGCGCGACGGGCGCGTCGGCCCAAGCCGGCGCGCCCGTCAAATCCTGAGTGGAGCGGCCGAAGAGCCGCTCGGCTTCAGAGGACCTTAAGTTCCACCGCGGAGGTCTTGCCGCGCTGGGTTTCCAGCTCGTACTCGACCTTGGCGTTCTCATCGAGGCCGGTGAGACCCGCCTTCTGAACGGCGGTGACGTGGACGAACACGTCGGTTCCCCCCGAGTCCGGTTGAATGAAGCCATAGCCCTTGGTGGGGTTGAACCACTTGACCGTGCCGGTCGCCATTGTGCGTCTCCAATACAACGCGCTTTCCAGGCGGAGGCCCCGAAGGCAAACCTCCGACAGCCATTCTGGACGGCTCGTTCAGGAGAATGAGCGACCTTGTGTTCCCGGCTGTGCATGCGTTCTCACCCGGAGAAACGAGACCGTCAACCCGAAACCGGCGCCGGCGATCTCAGCGGCAAAGGCGGTAGGGCGCGGCGTCAAGGTGCAAATGGTCGCGGTGTGCGGCGTTGTAATCGGGACTGAGTACGGCCCCGAACAGGCGGCACGCCCCGTCGCGCGCCGCGCGGATGAAAGCCTGGCCCTCGCGCCCGGCTTGACCTTCGCCGTTCCAGTCAGCCAGCACCGATACCCTGCGACCGTTGGTCAGGGTCACGCCGGCGACGTCCAGAGCATTGGCGCGGGCGTGCTCGCTGGGCCGGTCGCCGTCCGACTGGGAACCATAGATCCGGCGGCAGGAATAGGTCCCCATATTGTCGACGAAGGCGGGCGATGAACCGAACTGCGCCTGGGCCATGGGCTGGAGCACCTGACGGTCCCAGATCACGTAGCGGATGGCCAGGGGGCACTGCATCACGACCCCGCCGGGCCTGAGCGGCGTCACCGCCCCGCCGGTGATCCTGACCGCGCCCTGAACCCGGCAGAAGCCGCCGTCGTCGACATCGGACGCGCGCCGCACCTCGACGCCGGCCGCGCGGAGGGTCGACATGCATGCCTCGGTCGCCTGCTCGACCTGGGGCGAGGGCGCAGCGCGCGGCAGGTCAAAACGGCGCACCTGGCCGGCCGTGGCCTGGCCGATGGGGCGGTCGATATCCAGCGGCTTCCAGAACAGGTGCTCGGGCGGGGCCAGGGCGTTGAGCATCAGGAACAGGGCCGCGGCGCCCAGGGCTAGCTCCCAAAGCAGATTCCAGAAGTCGGCGAGGTCGCGACGCATGCCGCCCCACCCTGCCCGCTCGCGCCTCGTCCGGCAATCAAGGGCCGGTTATCGCCCTTTCAGATCGCCTGATCCGACCGCATGAGCCGGCCGGCCAGGGCGCCGCACTGGTTGGTGTCGCGATTGGCGACCACGGCGCAGGCCATTCCGGAAGCCGGGGAAACCATGGCGGCGCATCGCCACATGGTGTTCGACCCTTCGTGCGCCAACAGGGGTGCCGGAGACCACGCGGGCTCCGCGACACCCCATCCCAGAGCGTAGTCCGAGGCCGCGTCAGGCCAGGGCCGTGTGAGACGCCCCAGGCTGTCATCCGTGACGAACCCCTCTGGGCGGACGCCGAGGAAAACCCGTAGCCAGCGGCCGTAATCGTGGAGCGACATATGCGCCGTCCCCGCCGGCCCGAGCGCCAGGGGATTGTCGGCGCCGGGATGGTCCGGCTCCATCGGGACCAGTTGGCCGAACACGTCGCGGTGGCCCCAGGGCGCCGGATCAGGCGGGGCGCCGAAACCGGCCGAGGCGAGGCCCAGCGGCTGGAACACCTGATCGCGCAGGATGTCTTCGGCGGACTGGCCAGTGATCGCCTCCATCACGGCACCGGCCAACATGTAGTTGAGGTTGCCGTAAGCGTAGGCGCCGCCCTCGCCGTCCGGCGGGACGGCGAGGGCGGCCTCGACCACCGCGCGGCGCTGATCGGTCAGGGAGCGGGTGTCGCTACGCGCCGTCATGAACCAGGCGCCGAAGCGCTGATCCAGGAGGCCCGCGCGATGGGCCAGGAAGGGCTCGATCGTCACCCCGGACCAGGCCGGGTCCATCCCCGGAAAATAATCCGCGACCGGCGCATCCCAGGAAGCCTGCCCTGCCTCGACCAGCCGGGCGAAGGCCAAGGCCGTCATGGCCTTGGTGTTTGATCCGAGGTGCCAGCGGTCCTCCAGCGCAGCGGCCTCATCGCGGCCGCGTCGGCGAACGCCGACGGCATCCGACCACACGACGCCGTCGCGGTTCACCAGAACCGCCCCCATGGCCGGGGCCCTGGCCTGATCTCGCGCGATGTCGAGCAAACCCACCCGGCCAGGCCGCGCCGGCGGCGTGTCCCGGGCGCAGGCGGGGGCCGCCAAAGCGGCCAGGGTCAACCCGGTCATCACCTCGCGTCGCCGCATCGTTCGCCCCCCGCCCCAGCGCGCCTCTGGCGGCGCCATGGCTTTGAACCCCATCGCCGCCCGACGGGCAAGAAGCGGGTGACGACCCGAGGCCCGGACCTTCGAACAGGGCCGTCGAAACGGCTGGAGCCGCGCGTCGACGACCCGCTGAAGCGGATCAGCCGAACGCGCTGTCTGTGCGATGGAAGGCGAATTCACGGTCGATGAAGTCGAGCGGGTCCAGCCGTTCGCCCCGGCGGCGGATCTCGAAATGCAGGTGCGGACCGGTGGAGAAGCCGGTCGAGCCGACGCGGCCCAGTTGTTCGCCGGCCAGGATGCGGTCGCCGCGACTGACCTCGACCCGGCTGAGATGGGCGTAGAAGCTGGTGAGGCCGTTGGCGTGGCGCACCTCGGCGAACCGCCCGTAGCCGCGCGGTTCATAGCCCGTGCGGATCACCTTGCCCGGCGCGGTGGCCAGGACGGCCACGCCGGTCGGGGCGGCGATATCGATGCCCTGGTGCGGGCGGGCGCGCCGTTCGCTGGCCAGGCGGCGCATGCCGAAATGCGAGTTCACCTCATAGCCCTCGACCGGCTTCATGAAGCGGACAATCTGAATCGGCGGACCCAGGATCTCGGCGGTGGCCTGGACGGCCGGCGCGCTGGGCCCGGAGGGCTCGACGTCGGTCCTCTCGACCGGCGTCAGGGGCGCCGCGGCCATGGCCAGGCCCGCAGCGATGACCAGGCCGGCCGACTGGCCCGAATGGATGAGGAAGGACTTGGCCCGAGGCCAGGAAGCGCGAAGGGTCGGCGTAAGGCGTCGCATGCGGCGGCGTCTCCGTTTCGTCTCGTATGAACAGGACGTCGCGCGAGAGGGACGTTGAATTCCCCGGCCCCTCGAAGCGGCGCGCGACTGAAGCGAGCGGGGCTTATGGTGGCGGGTCTGGGCGACTTTGGGGCAACCGGCGCGACGTATCGTCGCATCCATGGAACCGTGGCCTGAGACGGGGGCCGATCAGCCTTCCAGCGACACAATCGGCTGAATGACCTTGGCGATGCGGCCGCGACGCACGGCGCGATTCTTGAGCCAGCTGCGGATTCGGGCCTGGAGCGGCTCGTCGATCGCGTGGTGGAAGACCCAGGCGAACACGAAGGCGGCGAGAAGCCCCGCGCCCCAGATCGCCCATTGCGCGGGCTGGGACAGATTCAGGCGGTCAATCGCGATATTGCCGAAGCCGAACCACCAGATGCGCACCACCTCATTGGTGATGAACATGGAGAAGGACACCACAGCGGCGCGCTCGACCAGTTTCGACGGCCGGGTCACCGGCACGGCCCCGGCCGCCAGGATGATCAGGCTGATACAGACCAGCGACCACAGGGCGTGCTTGTCAAAGGCCTGAAGGGTGAAGAAGGCGACGGCCGCCGCCACCCCGGCCCATCCGGCCAAGCGCGGGTTGATCCAAACCTTCTGGGCGAACCAGGCGAGCGCCATGCCCAGCATGAACAGGGGCAGGATGCGGATGAAGCCGTAGTGCATGGGCATCTGCCAGATGGGGTAGCCGAGGAAGGTCCAGCACAGCTGGTTGAGGATCAGATAGAGCCCGACCATGCCCGCCAGCGCGCTCCAGGGGCCCAGCTTGACCAGGCCCCGCAGAATGAGAGGAAACACGAGGTAGCAGCCGATCAGGCCCGAGATGGACCAGGACGGCGCATTCCAGCCCAGACCACCATACACGCCGAACGACTGGACCAGAGCCAGTTGGGCCGGCAGCTGGTCCCAGCGGAACCACTCGGGATTGCGCGGCGGCTGCCCCGCGAGGGTGGCGGCGCCGACCAGAACCACCAGGCTCAACACCATGATCAGATGCGCCGGCCAGACCCGGAGCGCCCTCTTCAGGAAGAAATCGGAATGGCTCATCCCTCCCGACCCCACCGAGGCGCCATAGACCCGCATCAGGACGTAGCCGGAATCGATGATGAAGAAGTTGGTGAGCAGGAAGCCGGTGTGTTCGAAGGCCGGGATGGATTCGGCCAGGGCGATCGGGCCCGCGGCCTGGAAGTGGTGCAGGATAATCAGGCCGGCCACGATGAAACGCAGGGCGTCCAGCCAGCCGCCTCGCATGATGGGCGGAGGCTCATTCCGGGTCGAAAGGGCGGTGAAGGCCATGGCGGCCGGCTCCTGAAGGATCACTCGTCAGGTGAAGGAGCAAGGACCGGGCCGCCCGGAACGGGACGACTGAGGAGCGGCGCAATCCCCTGGAGGCCTGGCTCCGGAGTCGAACCGGAGGTCTGCGGATTTGCGGTCCGCCGCGTGCCCACTCCGCTACCAGGCCAGAAGGAATGACTGCGACTTTCTGGCGCAGGAGGCCGAATAAGAGATTAAGCGCCGCGGGCCAGCCGGAGAAATTCCTCCCGGGTGCGGGGGTCGTCGCGGACGACGCCGATCAGCTGGCTGGTGGTGAGGCTGGCGCCGGGGACGTTGACGCCCCGCAAGGTCATGCAACTGTGCTCGGCCTCGATCACGACGCCTACGCCTGCCGGGCGAAGGACCTCGTGGATGGCCGTGGCGATCTCGGAGGTCATTTTTTCCTGGATCTGGAGGCGGCGGGCGTAGCCCTGGACCACCCGCGCCAGCTTGGAGATGCCGACCACGCGGTCGGTGGGCAGGTAGCCGACATGGGCGAGACCGACGACCGGCAGCATGTGGTGCTCGCAAAAGCTGACGAAGCGGATGTCCTTGAGCACCACCAGTTCGTCATAGCCGCCGACCTCTTCGAAGGTGCGCTCCAGATAGGCGCGAGGGTTGGTCTCATAGCCGGCGAACAGCTCGCGGTAGCTGCGGGCGACGCGGCCGGGGGTGTCGAGCAGGCCCTCGCGATCCGGATCGTCCCCGGCCCAGCGGATCAGGGTGCGGACGGCGGCTTCGGCCTCGGCGGGAGAGACGGGATCGGTCATGGGGCGGTCATAGCCGGTCGTCGACGGATGCGGGAGGGGCGGCGCGAGCAGGCGCGTTTTTCGAATCCAGGAGTCCAGGGGCGGCGGCGAGCATTTTTGAGTCCAAGAGTCCAGGTTGCGGGGTGTGATCGACCATCAAACCTGGTGAATTCAATGGCTTGGGTTCAGGCGCGTCGTGCTCGTTTCGTGGCGGAGTCCAATGCGCCCGCGCGGTATTTTTTGAGTCCAGAGTCCAGGAGGGCGGATTTGGCCAACCGGGACGCAGAGCATAGGGCGCTTGGAGGGGGTGTCGTGAATAGGGGCGCGCGGTCGCCATAAGGCTCGGTTACGGCGGGACATATGTGATCCGGATGCGGGAGCGGGGAGTCCAGCGGCCCCTATCCTGGATGGGCGATGCAGTCATACCTCCGACGCCGTCGTCGTCTGGCTCGACCAGACGATCCAGCGGCGCCGGTGGCGGGATCGGCGCTTGCTTGATGCTCGGATCAAGTCCGAGCAAGACGGCGATCGAGAGCTTGCGACGCGCGCCTTGCTGACGAGCACGGCTCACGGATGATCGAGGGTGCGCGCCACCACCCTCCCCACAAAGGGGAGGGAAAATTGTCAGTCCGCCCCGGCCGCGGCCGGGTCCATTTCATAGACCTTGCCGCAGTATTCGCAGGTGACGCGTATCTTGCCGTCGGCCTCGGCCATATCGGCGCGTTCCTCAGCCGGGAATGAGGCGAGCATGCCTTCGACACGCTCGGCCGAGCAGCGGCACTCGGCGCGGAGCGGGCGGGCGTCCTCGAGCCGCACGCCGTCCTCATGGAACAAGCGGTGGAGCAAGGTCGCCGGGGTGATGGTCGGGTCGATCAGCTCGTCGTCGCCCAAGGTCTGGAACAGGGCGCGGCTGCGCTCCCACACCTCCTCGGTCGAGCCGCGCGCATCGTCGGACGCGATCACCTGGATCATGGCGCCGCCCGCGCGCCAGCGGCGGCTATCGCCGTCCAGCACCTCGCCAACGGCCAGGCGGACCTCGGTCGGCACCTGTTCAGACTGGGCGAAATAGTGTTCGGCGCATAGCGAGAGGCTCTCGCCCTCTATTGGGGTCATGCCTTGGGTGCGTTCGAAGTCCGGGCCGCGATCGAGGGTCATGACGAACACGCCCTGGCCCAAGAGGGTCTGGGCGCCCGGCCGCGCGAAGCCTTGGCTGGCGGCGGCGACCTCCTCGGGATCGAAGCGGCAATAGCCACGCAGGGTCCCGTCCGTGCCGTAGTCGGCCACGACATACCGCACCGGACCATGGCCCTGGGCCTGTACCAGCAGGCGGCCCTCGAACTTGAGGCTGGA
>CAZITK010000048.1:0-10228 GCA_964542145.1 uncultured Brevundimonas sp. | reverse complement strand
TTCTGGCCGACGGTCTGATAGACCAGCACCGCGCCGCGCTCGAAGCCCTTGGCGAACAGGGCGAAGTAGATCTCCCACAGGCGGGTGCGGGCCTCGCCGGCCTCGACGACGGCCTGGGCGCGGTTGTCGGCCAGGCGGCGGCACCAATGCCGCAGGGTCAGCTCGAAATGCTCGCGCATGTCCTCGACGTCCAGCACCTCGAAGCCCAGCCGGCCCATGTTGGTCACCGTCATCCCGATGGTGTCCAGTTCGCCGCCGGGGAAGATGAAGCGGGTGATGGCGGCGGTGGTGGCGGTGGGCTTCAGCGCATCGCGGCCGCCCCGGCGCACCGACGCCTGGTGGAAATACAGCCCGCGCGGCTTGAGCAGCTTCAGCACGGTCTCGAAGTGCCGCTCGTGGTTGGCGAAGCCGACGTGCTCGAACATCTCCACCTGGGCGACGGCGTCGTAGATGTTGGAGCCTCCGACGTCGCGATAATCGCGCAGCTCCAGGGTGATGCGGTCCGACAGGCCCAGGCGCTCGATCCGCGCCCGGCCATAGTCCAGCTGGGCCTGGGACAGGGTTACGCCGTGGACCTCGACCCCGTAATTCTGCGCCGCCCAGCAGGCCAGTCCCGCCCAGCCGCAGCCGATGTCGAGCAGCTTTTGTCCGGGTTTCAGACGCAGCTTCTTGCAGATCCGGTCCAGCTTCTCGGCCTGGGCTTCCTCCAGGCTGGCCGCGGCGTCGGTGAAATAGGCGCTGGAATAGACCATGCGCGGATCCAGGAAGAGCGCGTAGAAGTCATTTGAGACGTCGTAGTGAAACTGGATGAAATCCTGATCCTTGCGGCCTTTGCGCGCCGCGCCGATGCCTTCCTGTCCCGTGGCGTCGAACGCGGGGAGAGGCCGGGCGCGATCGTCCTTCATGGTCAGGAAGGGCAAGGCCCAGCGCGCCAGGAACAGCCTGTCGACCCGCCCGGCCAGGTGGACGGCGCGGCCATGGTCCCAGCGGTCGGCGGCCTCGATCGGACTGCCTCCCTCCACACCGATCTCGCCCGATGCGGACAGCTCGAACAGCGTCATGATGCCGGGCTTCAGGATCAGGCGCCGGATCACCCCCGGATGGGCGACGGTCAGCTGGATGTCGTCGCGCGCGTCGGGCCCAAGCGGCAGAACCTCGCCGTTCCACAGCCGGATCGACAGATCGGCCTGGAGGCGCTCGGCCACATGGGCGACGATGCGTCGCGCGGCGTCCAGCGTCTTGTCGGCGTCGGTCATCGGGGCTCCGGACACAAGGGCGCGAGGGTTGTGGTCAGCCCGCTTAGCGCGGGGCGGGGCCGCGGGCCAAGCGCCATCGGCGGACAGGATGGAAGGAAATCGCGCGGTCTGCCCGGGTTTTCGTTGACTCGGCGGGCGGCTTGCCTATACATCGCCGCTCTTCGCCCGCGGGACCTCTCGCGGGCGCATGCTTTTTTGCGTTCAGGCTGAGGCTCAATATGTACGCGGTGATCAAGACCGGCGGCAAGCAGTACCGGGTTCAACCGGGCGACGTGATCGTTGTCGAAAAGCTCGACGGCGACGCCGGCTCGGACATGACGTTCGACAACGTGCTCATGCTGGGCGGCGACAAGGGCGTCACCCTGGGGGCGCCTCTGGTGGCCGGCGCCTCGGTCGCGGCCTCGCTGGTCGAGACCCGTCAGGGCGATAAGATCAAGGTCTTCAAGAAGATCCGTCGCCAGGGCTATCGCCGCACGAAAGGCCATCGCCAGATGGAATCGGTGCTGCGCATCACCGGCATCACCGGCGAGGGCGAGAGCGCCAAGTGGGACGGCGAGGGGGAAACCCTGACGCTGGCCGAGAAGAACGCCCGCGCTCGTGGTCTGGCCCCCCGGAACACCGAAAGCGTCGCGACCGCGGCCCCGAAGGCCGAGGGCGCCGGGACCGACGCCCCCCAGGCCGACGCCCCCAAGGCCGAAGCCAGGAAGGCCGCGGCTCCGAAGGCCGCCAAGGCCGAGACGTCTGAGAAGAAGCCCGTCGCCAAGAAGGCGCTGGCCAAGAAGGCCGACAAGGCCGGCGACGACGCTTAAGAATTCCGATCGCCCCCCGGGCGGTAACAGTTTGATGAAGCGCTCAAGCAGCAAGGGACCGCGTCCCGAGCGATAGCGCCCAAGAGTTTGCAGTTTGACCGCCCACGTAGGCCGATAGGCCGGTAGCGCACGAGACAGAGAGAGCATCCCATGGCTCACAAGAAATCCGGTGGTTCGTCGCGTAACGGCCGCGACTCCGAGTCCAAACGCCTCGGCGTGAAGAGGTATGGCGGCGAGCAGGTGCTGGCCGGCAACATCCTGGTGCGCCAGCGCGGGACCACCTTCCATCCGGGCGACAATGTCGGCCTGGGCCGCGACCACACCCTGTTCGCCCTCAAGACCGGCGCCGTGAAGTTCACCGCCAAGCGCGGCGGTCGCTGTTACGTGTCGATCCTGGCCGCCGACATGCCGATGGCCGCCGAGTAAGCGATCTTCTTTTCGGATCGCTGCTCGCCAAAGCCGCGATCCGGACCAGGGGAAATTTTTCCGCGGGGAGTTCGGGTCGCCGGGCTCTCCGTTTTCGTTTTCCCGCGCCGACCGCCCCGGACCCTGTGATCTCAAGGAGGGCGAACGATCTCGCGGAGGGGCGCCCATGTGCGTCATCGAAAACAGCCCGGTCATCGCCACGCGTCGCCTGACGCTGCGAGCCCCGGCCCCCGAGGACGCGACCGTCATCGCCACCCTGGCGAATGACATCGGCGTCGCCCGCAACACCAGTCGCATGCCGTATCCCTATGGCGCGGAAGACGCCGCCGCTTTCGTCACGGCCGTGGCGGGGCAGGACCCCAGGACGGCGCACACCTTCCTGATCGATCACGATGACCACGGCCCCGTCGGCGTGGTGGGCGCCTTTCATGACGCCGATCCCATGCCGGAGATCGGATACTGGCTCGGACGTCCCTACTGGGGGCGCGGGCTGGCCACGGAAGCCGTCGATGGCCTCGTGCTGTGGGCGGCGAAGCGATGGGGCAAGCGCGCGCTGACTGCCGGTCACTTCACGGACAATCCGGCTTCGGGGCGTGTGCTCGAAAAGGCCGGCTTCTTGCCGACGGGCGAGGTGCGCAACCTGTTCAGCCGCGCAAGGGGCGAGAAGGTCGCGACCCGCCGGATGGTCTGGGTGGGCTAAGCCCTCAGATCAGCCCCGCGTTCGAGGCCAACACCGCCGCCGTTACCCCGCCGATCACCAGGGCCGCCGTCACCCCGCCGACAAAGGCCATGACCATACGGCTGCGGCGCTTGCGAAAGCCGCCGGGCTTAAGTTCGAATACACGGTAGCCCGAAGCCTTCTGGAAAGCTTCGGATCCGACGATGTTGTGGCGCACGGGCGTCATTCCTTCGTGAGATCAACTGGGGCAGGTGTCACCAGCCTGGGGCCGAATGAGGGCGATCCATGCTCGACGAACGCCCGCCTGCGATATGCGTCAATTCAGGGTGAGTGCGGCAGCGCCATTGGCCCGGGTGGCCACGCGGCGCATCAGCACCACCGGCTCCCCGTCGCCCGCGCGCACCGGAGCGATGACGAACCATTCACCGGCCGGAAGCCCCCTGAAGAAAAAGCGGCCGTCGGCGTCGCAAGTGGTCGAGCGCACATAGGGCGGATAGTCGGTGTGAGCCGCCTCCACCGTGCGGGCCCGAACCTCGGACGCCGGCACGGCGGCCCGCTCGATCGAGCCGTAGAGGGTGTTGAACCGATGCCGGGTGTAGGGCGTCACCGGATTCAGACCCACCGAGCCCGCGCAGCGCCAGTTCTGCCCGCCCTGGGCGTAGCGAACCACGCCGGCGATGGCGCCGTCTCCTGGTTGCTGGGACCAGGAGAAATCGGCGGCGTCGAAGTCGCGGCTCATGGCGCCGCCATATGACTGGCCGGTCTGGATCGGAGCACAGGCGGCGACGGTCGCGGCGACGACGACGAGCAGGGCAAGGCGGGACATGGCGGCTCCGACGGAGGCTGAGGGATGTGGGCCATCCTACACCTGCGCCCCTATGGCGCGCCACCCTATCGCCCGGCGGGCAAACCGGCGTAAACCTTCGTCACAGCCATTCGAAGAGGCGTGATGAGCGTCACCTATTCCGATATCCTGGCCGCCCGAGACCGCATCGCCGGCCAGGTCGACCGCACCCCGACCCGCCATTCCCGCCGCCTGTCCGAGCTGACGGGCGCGGAGGTCTGGGTCAAGTTCGACAACCTGCACTACACCGGCAGCTTCAAGGAGCGCGGGGCTCTAAACCGCCTGATGTTGCTCACGCCCCAGGAGAGGAAGCGCGGCGTGGTCGCGGCCTCGGCCGGCAACCACGCCCAGGCCCTGGCCTATCACGGCGGTCGGCTGGGCGTTCCCGTCACCATCGTCATGCCCGAGGGCACCCCCTTCGTGAAGATCGACGGCACCCGCCGCCATGGCGCCGCCGTGGTGATCCACGGCCTCGACTTCTCCGCCTCCACCGAGGAGGCCCAGCGGCTGGAACGAGAGGAGGGCTATGTCTTCGTTTCGGCCTTTGACGACGTCGGCATCGTCGCCGGCCAGGGGGTCTGCGCTCTGGAGGTGCTGGAAGACGCGCCCGATCTCGACGCCCTGGTCATCCCCATCGGGGGCGGCGGCCTGATCGCCGGCTGCGCCATCGCCGCCAAGGCCATACGGCCCGAGATCGAGATCGTCGGAGTGGAGGCGGCCATGTATCCCTCCTTCACCGCGCGCAGGCGCGGCGAGACACCCCGATGCGGCGGCCAGACCATCGCGGAGGGCATCGCCATCAAGGCCGTCGGCGACATTCCCTTCGCCCTGGCTGATCCGCTGATCGACAACATCGTGGTTTGTCAGGAGGCTGATTTCGAGAAGGCCATCGCGTTCTACGCCACCCTGGAGAGGACCGTCGCCGAAGGAGCCGGCGCCGGGGGGCTGGCGGCCCTGCTGGCCCGTCCCAAGCGTTTTCGAGGCCGCAAGGTCGGGCTGATGCTGTGCGGCGGCAATATCGACACGCGTATGCTGGCTGTAGTTCTGAACCGCGAACTGGTGCGTGACAAGCGCTTGGTAGTCTATCGCATTCTGGGCGATGACCGGCCAGGCATGCTGTCCAAGATGAGCGCCGTGATCGGTGACTTGGGCGGCAACATCATCGAGGTGGTCCACAACCGGCTCGCGCTGGACGTGCCGGCCAAGGGGGCGGAATTCGACATCATGGTCGAGACCCGCGACGCCAAGCATGCGGACGACATCCGCCAAGCCATGAAGGACGCCGGCTATGACATGCGCATGGGTTAGGACCGCGGCCGTGGCCGCCGTCTTGCTGGTCTCCGCCTGCGGGCGCGGCGACGGCGCTGAGGGCGGCGGCGTGGCGGCGGCAAACCGGAAGGCCGCCGAGGCCTTCATGGCGGAGAACGCCTCCGCCGAGGGCGTGCAAACCCTGCCGTCAGGGCTTCAGTATAGGGTGCTGCGCGCTGCACCCGAGGGGGCCGAGAGCCCGGATGGGAACGATCTGGTCAGGGTCCACTACGAGGGCGCTCTGATCGACGGCACGGTCTTCGACAGCTCCTATGAGCGCGGCCTGCCCTATGTCACCACCCCCGAGCAGGTGGTGCCCGGCTGGACCGAGGCCCTGCAGCGGATGAAAGTCGGCGAGGAATGGATTCTCTACGTCCCGCCCGAGCTCGGCTATGGTGATCGGCAGGCTGGGTCCGATATCCCCCCGAATTCCGTGCTTGTCTTCCGAATGGAGCTGCTGGCCATCGCCCGGACTCCGGGCGCCGGAGGGGTCAATACGGCGCGGGTGTGACCCGCCTAGACCGAGAGGCAGACTACACGGGCGACCTTGAGGTTGCGACGCAGAGTGTCGGCCTGGTGACCATAGTTGTCGATGGTCATGGCGCGACCCATCGCGCCCTCTCGTCGCAGCACACCGCGGACCACGGGCCCCAGGGTGTCCGGCGCGGTGGTGTAGATGCGCCCCCGGCGCGGCGCCTCGGCGATGGTGACGGCGATGACCCGGCCCTGGCGATCCAGGGTTGGCCCGCCCGATAGTCCCGAAAGGGTGCCGTTCAGGCCTCGGCTGCGACCGGCCTCGGCCCAGGCCAGCACCGGTTCGTCGCGCGCTCCGCGACCGCGAATCCTCAGGGTTTCGCGACCCAGCAACCGGCTGGTCACCTCGCCCGGCCTACCCTGCGGAAAGCCGAGGTGAAAGGCGCGTTGGCCTCGGCGCAGAGAGGCTTCGGCGGCGACCGGCAACGGCGACGGCCCGCCTTCGGTGATCAGCATGGCCAGGTCCGCCTGAGGGGCGAGACGCATGTCGGCCGCCACCGCCTGGCCCCCCCCGACCACCAAGGCCGGCTGGCGACAGCCCTCGACCACATGGCGCGCCGTCAGCCACAGGCCGTGCGAGGCGATGGCGAAAGCAGTGCCGGACTGGGGCTGGAAGGGCCCCTCGGGCGCATCCACGACTACAGTCGGATCGAACTCGGTCAGAGGTCCCAGAAGAGGCCCGTCAGCGGGGTCGGCGTGGGCTTGGGGCGGCGGGGCATCGACGCTTTCGCGCCGGCTCAGCGACACCACTAGTATGGCCAGGACAATGGCTGCATAGACCGCCCAGTCAGGCAGGCGGGGAAACACCATGGCCTAACCGCCGAGCGCCCCGGCCAGCACCAGGGCGGTGGCCAGCTTGGCCGCGAAAAAGACGATGCCGGCCGACACCTCGCCCTCGACGATGCGCCGCGCGAGGCCCGGAAGCATCAGATCGACAACGCGGAACGCCAGCAGCTGAAGCACCAGGGTGGCGGCGCCCCAGATCAGGATGTCCCGGAGCGAGGTCGAGGCCGACAGCGACACCGCCAGCGGAACGGCAAGGCCCAGCAAGATGCCCCCGAACGCGAGAGCCGCCGCCACATTGCCCCGGCGAAGCAGCTCCAGCTCCTTCCATGGCGTCATCAGGCTATAGATGGCGACGCCAGCGAGCAGCAGCGCCAAGGTCGCCGCTCCATGCGCCAGGGTCACCGGGAATCCAGTGGCGAAGGCCTGAACTTCCGGGCTCGACAGGCCGGGGACAAGGGTGGACGAGGCCATGGCGCTCTGCGGTTGAACTTGCCGTCGATCTGCCCGAATGCCGCCGCAATCCGCAAGCGCCACGGCGCCACACCCGGTCAGGAATGATGTCAAGGTGTTACGCCAATAAATGGCGCTGGGTTGAGATGGGCCTTCTTGCGGACCCGGAACTCGGGGCGATCGTGCAGGGCGGCTTAGCCCTCGGCGATGACCTCGAAGCCGGCGTAGATCATGCGTTTGCCGTCGAAGGGCATGTCCATGGCCATCATTGCGTCGTCAGCCTGCAGGGCTTCCCACGCCCTGTCGCGGGTGGCCTTGTCGGGCCAGGTGATCCAGCCGACGGCGACGGTCTCACCTTCCTTGAGGGCGACGGCGCGCTTGAAGTCGGTGAGTCGGCCTTCGGGCACATCCTCCCCCCAGCATTCGGTAACCGACTGGGCGCCGTGGGCCTTGAAGTGCGGCGTGGTCGACGCAGAATGGGCCAGGTAGGCCGCCTTGTTGGCCGTGGGCACGGGCATGACGGTGATATCGAGGAAAGACACGGGGTGAGGCCTCCTGAGAAGGGCGGAGACTGGCTCACAACGGCGGCTGCGTCCAGCGTTCACGCAGCGCGGCTATACGATCACGCCGCCGCCTGCTCCGCCTTCCTGAGCGCCGACGCCCGCACCTTCTCGCTCTCCGACTTCAGCTGCCCACAGGCGGCGAGGATGTCGCGGCCGCGCGGGGTGCGGATCGGCGAGGCGTAGCCGGCCTTGTTCAGGATCGCCGCGAACCGCTCGATGGTCTTCCAGTCCGAGCACTCATAGTCCGTACCCGGCCAGGGGTTGAACGGGATCAGGTTGACCTTGGCGGGGATGCCCTTGATCAGGCTCAGCAGGGCGCGGGCTTCTTCAGGGCTGTCGTTGACGCCCTTGAGCATGACGTATTCGAACGTCACCCGCCGCGCGTTCGACAGGCCCGGATAGGCGCGGATGCCGGCCATCAGCTGGGCCAGGTCGTACTTCTTGTTCAGCGGCACCAGCACGTCGCGCAGCGGATCGTTGGTGGCGTGCAGGCTGATCGCCAGCATGGCCTGGGTTCGTTCGCCCAGCGCCTGCAGCTGCGGCACGACGCCCGAGGTCGAGACCGTGATCCGGCGCCGCGACAGGGCGATGCCCTCATTGTCCGAGATGATGTCGATGGCGTCGGCGACGTGGTCGAGATTATACAGCGGCTCGCCCATGCCCATGAAGACGATGTTGGACAGGCGGCGGTCTTCCTTGGGGCTGGGCCATTCGCCCAGATCGTCGCGCGCCACCTGGACCTGGGCCACGATCTCGGCGGCGGTCAGGTTCCTGACCAGCTTCTGCGTGCCTGTGTGGCAGAAGGTGCAGTTCAGGGTGCAGCCCACCTGGCTCGACACGCACAGCGCCCCGGCCCGGCCGACGTCGGGGATATAGACGGTCTCGATCTCGATCCCCGGCGCGGTGCGGATCAGCCACTTGCGGGTGCCGTCCTTGGACACCTGCCGCTCGACGATCTCGGGACGGGCCAGGGTGAAATGCTCGGCCAATTTGGCCTGCATGTCCTTGGCCACGTTCGACATGGCGGCGAAATCGGTGACGCCGTGGTGGTGGATCCAGCCCCACAGCTGACTGGCCCGCATCTTCGCCTTTTCGGGTGGGCAGACGCCGGCCTCGATCAGCGCCTGGCGCAGTCCCTCGCGCGTCAGACCGCTGAGGTTGACGGGGGCCGAAAAGGCGGGCGCGGCGCGCGTGAGATCGAGCGTGACGCTCAAGGCGATGATCCTGGAACGGGAAGGGAGATCGCCCTTATATAGCATGCACGGCGAGATTTCGGCAGGGGCGTGCCTGCGGGGCTTTTCTCGCCCCGTCAATTGGCCTATATGCCGGTTCACATCGTTAGACCGGCGTCCGACGGCGCCGATTGAAGCGGCGGCCCGGACGGCCCGCCGCTTTTGTTTTGTTCGAGACCCGTTTTGCGCGCCAAGACCGCCGAAGACCGCCAGCTTCTAGAACTGATCGACCCCGTGGCCGAAAGCCTGGGTCTGGCGATCGTGCGTGTGCGGCTGATGGGGGGAACCCAGCGTCGCCGGCTGCAGATCATGGCCGAACGGCCCAGCGATCACGACATCTCGGTCGAACAGTGCGCCCGGCTCAGCCGCGCCGTGTCCGAGGTGCTGGACGCCGCCGACCCCATCGCGGGTGAATATATGCTGGAGGTCTCCTCGCCCGGCATCGACCGGCCCCTGACCCGGCTGGAGGATTTCCAGACCTTCGAGGGCCTGGAGGCGCGGGTCGAGACCGACCGCATGGTCGAGGGCCGGAAACGCTTCAAGGGCCTGCTGGCCGGGATCGAGGATCAGAACATCGCCATCGATCTGGACGGCGAGGACGACACCGCCCTCATCCCCTTCGCCTGGCTGTCCGACGCCAAGCTGGTGCTGAACGACGCGCTCCTGAAACGCGGCGCCGCCATCCGCGCGGCCCGTGGCGAACCCGAAGACGACGGCCTGCCGGAAGGCGACGCCGACGAACCCCAACCCAAGACGACGACCAAGGATCCCCGCTGATGGCTCTCACAGGCATTTCCGCGAACCGCCTCGAACTCCTGTCCATCGCCAATGCGGTGGCGATGGAGAAGAACATCGACAAGGAGATCGTCATCGAGGCGATCGAGGAGGCGATCCAGAAGGGCGCCAAGTCGCGCTACGGCGCCCACCACGACATCCGTGCCAAGATTGACCCCAAGACCGGCGAACTGTTCCTGACCCGCCACGTCACCATCGTCGAGGACGACTGGCAGCCTGAGGATGAACTGGAGGAGTTCAACGACGCCGCCATGGTGCGCCTGTCGGACGCCTCCAAGCGCGATCCCGAGGCCGAGGTGGGCAAGGAGTATGTCGAGACCCTGCCGCCCTTCGATTTCGGCCGGGTCCAGACCCAGATGGCCCGCCAGGTGGTGACCGGCAAGGTCCGTGAGGCCGAGCGCGAGCGCCAGCACGAAGAATTCAAGGACCGGGTCGGCGAGATCATCAGCGGCGCGGTCAAGCGGGTCGAGTACGGCAACGTCGTCGTCGATCTGGGACGCGGCGAAGGCATCATGCGCCGGGACCAGTCGATCCCCCGCGAGAACT
>CAZITK010000047.1:0-10331 GCA_964542145.1 uncultured Brevundimonas sp. | reverse complement strand
GTTATGCCACAGTCGGCGCTGGCGGCATCGGCGGCAAGGATCCTGGCGAAAAGTCCGAAACCGCCATCGCGGAAATGCTCCGACACATCTCGCATCTCGATCGGGTTTCGAAGGTCCGGCTTATCGGTGCCGTACTTCGCTATCGCCTCGCGGTAGGGAATGCGGACGAACGGATAGGGGTCGACCCGTCGCCCCTGCGCGAACTCTTCGAACACCCCATGCATGACCGGTTCGATCGCAGCGAAGACGTCTTCCTGCGTGACGAAGCTCATCTCGACATCGAGCTGATAGAACTCCAGGGACCGGTCGGCCCGAAGATCCTCGTCTCGGAAGCAGGGCGCGATCTGGAAATAGCGGTCGAAGCCCGAGACCATCAGCAGTTGCTTGAACTGCTGCGGCGCCTGGGGGAGGGCGTAGAACTTGCCGGGGTGCAGACGGCTGGGCACCAGGAAGTCGCGCGCGCCCTCAGGCGAGGAGGCCGTCAGGATCGGCGTCTGGTATTCCAGGAAGCCCTGCTCGACCATGCGGTTGCGGATCGAGGAGATGACCCGCGAGCGGAGCACGATGTTCTTGTGCAGGGTCTCGCGGCGCAGGTCGAGGAAGCGGTTCTTGAGACGGATCTCCTCGGGATATTCCGGTTCGCCGAAGACCGGCAGGGGCAGTTCGGCGGCCTCGGATAGGACCTCGACGGCCTGGACCCGCACCTCGATCTCGCCGGTCGGCAGGTTGGCGTTGACGGTCGAGCCTTCGCGCAGGACCACCTCGCCGTCGATCTTGATGACGCTCTCGGCGCGCAGCCGCTCGACCACGTCGAAGCCCGGCGTCTCGGGGTGCAGCACCAGCTGGGTCAGTCCGTAGTGGTCACGCAGGTCGATGAACAACAGGCCGCCGTGGTCGCGCTTGCGATGCACCCAGCCGGACAGGCGGACGGCGTTCCCCGCGTCGCTCGAGCGAAGGGCGCCGCAGGTGTGGGAGCGGTAGGCGTGCATGGTCGAATCGTCTTGCGCAAAAGGCCGCAGAGGCCACGAAATCGGGAGGGCGCTAGGGCGCATCATCCCCCCGGAAAGTCAAGATTCGCCGGGTTGGGCGGTTCGGAAAGGGCGACGGTGAGGGCTTGGCCTTATCCGCTTCCCCGGCGACTGCCGGGGTCCAGATTGCAAAATACCGATGTCGCCCGCGAGGAGCTGATTTCACCCGAATCGTTACGCTCGGTGTCCTACAATCTGGGCCTCGACATTCGCCGGAGAGACGGGTTGAAGGAAGCGGAACATCTGCGTCTCCGAACTACGCGTTTGACCTTGGCCATCGCCTCCCCATGTCGAATGGCGACGCTTCGCCAAGGGGTATTTTTCATGACCGTCGCACAGCGCCTCACGGCCGTTGTCTGCGCTCTCGCTGTCGGCGTCTGCCTCGCGATCCTTCTCCAGCCTGGCGACGCAGAAGGTCAGGCTGCGGTGATCGCCAGCGATCGGGAGCTGGCCAGACTGTTCGAGGCGGACCAGGCGGTCCGCCAGGGTGGGTTTGTGTCCATGCAGGCCGCCATCGAGGATCGCGCCCGGCGCGAGCGGGTACGCGAACTGATGGCAGAAGGCCGGGTGAACAGCGCCGACGACTATTGGCGCGCGGCCTTTATCTTCCAGCACGGCGACACGCCGGAGGACTATCTGCTGGCCCATGCCTTGGCCGTGACCTCGGCCGGGATGGGCAAGGGCGAGGCGACCTGGATCGCGGCGGCGACCCTGGACCGGTATCTGCAGGCGATCGGGCGGTCCCAAATCTATGGTACCCAGTATCAGATGGCGCCGGGGCAACCGGTCAGCCAGGGCGATTATGACCGCGAGCTGGTCCCGGATTCGGTGCGGGTGGCCTCGGGCGTGCCCAGCCTGGATCAGCAGGCCGAATATGGTCGCCGGTTCGAGCAGCCGGGCATCGGCGAATGATTATCCACAGGCGGCAAGCCCTTACCCCCGCGAGGTGTCACGGTCGAGCTTGAGGCGGGGGCGGTTGCGCTTGCTAACCCTGTCGGCATGACCCTGGCCCCAGCCATGCCCCAAATGCGCCTGCCGCTGGAACGGCACGAAGGCGCGCGACCGGTGGTCATCTCCGATTGTAACGTCGCCGCTGCAGACGCTCTCGACAGCTTCCCCGCCGCGCCAGGCGCCATCCTGGCGCTGGTTGGGCCGCGTGGCTGCGGCAAGACGCGGCTGGCGGAGGCTTGGGCCGAACGGGTCGGGGCTGTTCCCCTGCATGGGGCGGAAGCGGCCTTGGCCGATCCGCTGGAGATTGAGGGAAGGGCGGTGATGCTCGACGCCGCCGAACTGGCTGATGACGAGAGTTTGTTTCACCTGTTCAACCTGACCCAGTCGGGAGGCGGCTGTCTGCTGCTTGTATCGCGCATGGCGCCGCCCCACTGGTCGACATCCTTGCCCGACCTGCGTTCTCGACTGGATGCGACGCCGCTCGCCGTGATCGCCGCACCCGACGACGCCCTGATGACCGTGCTGCTCCAGGCCGCCTTCGCGCGGCGCAGCATGACGCCGGGCGAGGAGGTGGTCGCCTATCTGCTGAGGCGAATCGACCGATCCGCCGAAACGGTCGAAGCGGTGGTCCAGGCGCTGGACGCCGCCGGCCGACCGGTGACGCGGGTCCTGGCGCGCGAGATCGTCGAGGCGCGTTCCTGATTCATCACCCGACGAGACGGTTGCGGCCATCACGTTCCGACGCCAGAAGATCGCCATGAGTGACAACGCCGCCTCCGCCATCGACGACCGCGCCGGCGAGGGCGTGCCGCCGTCGCGCGCGCCGCAGCTGAGGCTGGATGAGGACCTGATCGGCGCGCCCGAGCGGTTCTTCAATCGCGAACTGTCCTGGCTGGCCTTCAATGAGCGGGTGCTGGAAGAGGCGGCCAATACCGCCCACCCTGTGCTGGAACGGCTGCGTTTCCTTTCGATCTCGGCCAACAATCTGGATGAGTTCTTCATGACCCGGGTGGCGGGCCTCAAAGGTCAGGTTCGTCAGCGGCTACGCGTGGTCTCGCCCGACGGCCTGACGCCCGACGAGACGCTGGAAAAGGTCAATGTTGCGGCCAAGGCCCTGATGGACCGCCAGCAGGCGGAGTGGGCCGAGCTGCGACGCGCCATCGGCCGGATCGGGCTGGAGATCGTCGACGGCGAGGCGATCACTCGGCTGGAAAAGGAGCGGCTGGAGCCGGAGTTCCTCAGCCAACTCTTCGCCGTGCTGACGCCCATGGCCATCGATCCGGCCCATCCTTTTCCCTTTCTGCCGAACCTGGGCTTTTCCCTGGTCTTGAAGCTGCGTCGCCGGAGCGACAATCGGACCCTCTATGCCCTGGTGCCGGTTCCCACTCAGGTGCGGCGCTTCTGGCGTCTCTCCACCGACGGCCGCTCGGCGCGCGGCAAGCGGAGGTTCGTGGCGCTCGAGACCCTGCTGTTGCTGTTCATCGACCACCTCTTCCCCGGCTGCGAAGTGCTGGAGAAGGGGGTGATGCGGGTCATCCGCGATTCCGATATCGAGATCGAGGAGGAGGCTGAGGACCTGGTCATGGAGTTCGAGGAGGCGCTGAAGCAGCGTCGCCTGGGCGAGGTGGTGCGCATCAAGATCGAAGGCTCGATGCCCGACGAACTGCGCGGATTCATTGTCGGCGAGCTTAACGCGGCGCCGCAGGACGTGGTGATAGTGCACGGCATGCTGGGCCTCGCCCAGCTCTCGGAGTTGATCCCCGGAGGGCATCCCGAACACAAGTTCCCCGGCTATGAACCGCGTTATCCCGAACGGGTGAAGGACAACGGGGGCGACATCTTCGCCGCCGTGCGCGAAAAGGACATGCTGATCCACCATCCGTTCGAGAGCTTCGACGTGGTGGTGCAATTCCTGAGGCAGGCGGCGCGCGATCCCAATGTGCTCGCCATCAAACAGACGCTCTACCGGACCTCCAGGGACAGCCCGATCGTCGCCGCCCTGATCGAGGCGGCCGAGAACGGCAAGAACGTCACCGCCTTAATCGAGCTGAAGGCCCGCTTTGACGAAGAAGCCAACCTGCGCTGGGCCCGAGCCATGGAGCGGGCCGGGGTCCACGTCGTCTTCGGTTTCGTGGAATACAAAACCCACGCAAAGCTCAGCGTCGTGGTGCGGCGTGAGGGTGAGACGCTGCGAACCTACTGTCACTTTGGCACCGGCAACTATCACCCGCAGACGGCGCGCGTTTACACTGACCTCAGCCTATTCAGCTGCGACCCAGTCCTGGGCCGAGACGCGTCAAAGGTGTTCAACTACGTCACCGGCTATGCGACGCCCGAGGATCTGGAAGCGCTGGTCGTCTCACCGCTGAACATGAAATCGACCCTGCTGAATCTGATCGGAAAGGAGATGTCGGCGGCGTCCCAAGGCAAGCCGGCGGCGATCTGGGCGAAGATGAACGCGCTGGTGGACCCGGAGATCATCGACGCCCTGTACCGCGCCAGTCAGTGGGGCGTTCGGATCGAACTGGTGGTGCGGGGCATTTGCTGCCTGCGTCCCGGCGTGCCGGGCCTTTCAGAAAACATCCGGGTCAAGTCAATCGTCGGCCGGTTCCTGGAACACAGCCGCATCGTCTGTTTCGCCAGCGGCGCTGAGCTGCCCCATGATAAGGCCAAGGTGTTCATCTCCTCAGCCGACTGGATGCCGCGCAACCTGGATCGTCGGGTCGAGCTGATGACCCCGGTACGAAACGCCACGGTTCACGACCAGGTTCTCGATCAAATCATGGTCGCCAACCTCAAGGACGACGTTCAGAGCTGGGCGCTGGGGGCGCAGGGTGAGTATCGGAGGCTTACCCCTGCAGAAACGGACGGGGCCTTTTCGGCACACCGCTACTTTATGACCAACCCCAGTCTTTCGGGGCGGGGACGCAGGGTCAAGACCTTGCCGCAGGAACTGCATTACGATCGCTCGAGCCACTGAACCATGACTGACCCGGCGCCGAACATCTCTCAGGTCGCGGTAGTGGATGTCGGATCCAACTCGGTACGTCTTGCGGTGTACCGGATTGAGGGTGGCGCGATCTGGACCCTGTTCAATGAGAAGGTTCTGGCCGGATTGGGACGCGGCCTCGCGGGCAGCGGTCGATTGTCGGAGGCAGGCATCGAAACGGCCATGCGGGCGCTTGGCCGGTTCGCCGCCGTCATCGACCTCATGCAGCCGGATCGGGTCCATGTGGTGGCCACGGCGGCCGTCAGGGATTCGACCGACGGCTTACGGTTCGTCGACCGCATTAGAGCCGAGTCGGGATTGGGGGTCCGCGTCCTGTCCGGTGAAGAGGAGGCGCGCCTGTCAGCCCTGGGCGTGGTCTCCGGTGCGCCCGATACGCGCGGCGTGGTAGGCGATTTGGGCGGCGCCAGTCTGGAGTTGAGCCGGGTGGCCGGCGGCGCGATCGAGCCCGGCGTGACCTTGCCGCTGGGGCCATTCTCCCTTGCCCACGACAAGGCGATCCAGCCTGACCGCGCGCGGCGCGAAATCGCGCGCAGGCTGGAGCAGGCCGGCGACCATTTCGTCGATCCTGACTTCCATGCTGTAGGCGGCGCCTGGCGCAGTCTGGCTCAGCTACATATGGCGATGGCCGACTATCCGCTGAGGATCGTGCATCAGTACCGGATGACGGCCGCCGAGGCGCGCGAGGTCACCGGTCTGATCGGCCGACAGTCGCGGGCGTCGCTGGACAAGCTGCCAGGGGTATCGCGTCGGCGAGCCGAGACCCTTCCGGTCGCAGCGTTGGTTCTGGAAGGACTGATCGAGCGGCTAGGGATTCAGACCCTGCATTTTTCGGCCTGGGGCGTGCGCGAGGGCGTGCTGGTGGAAAATCTGGGCCTGCCCCGTGGCCACGATCCGCTCCTCGCCGGGGCGACGGTTCTAGCCGCCCGCCAAGGCCTGTCGCCGGGTCTGCCGGACGCCCTTGTGCGATTTCTGATGCCGTTGGCCGAGACGCTCGAGCCAGTTTTCGGGGCTGCGCGTGATGCTGTCCTGACCCGGGCGGCATGCCTGTACGCCGACATCGGCGGTCGCTTTCATCCCGATCACCGCAGCGACCTCGCCTTCGACCAGGTGTTGAGGGCTCCGTTGGCCGGCCAAAGCCACGCGGAGCGGGTGTTTCTTGCCGCAGTGATCAACGCCCGACACGGCGGTGCTGCGGCGACGCCGGATCCTCGTCTGGCCGAGAAGGTGTTGTCTCCGGGCGCGGTGAGGCGGGCTCGGGCGCTGGGCATGGCGATCCGTTTGGGCTCGGACTTGTCGGGGCGTTCGCCCCATGTGCTGGCGCGCGCCCAGCTCACGCCAGGCCAGGGCCGCCTCACGCTGTCGCATGCCACGCCGGCTGTCCTGGGCGGGGAGACGGTCGCCAAACGCCTGCGCCAGCTGGCCGAGCAGATGGGCCTGGACGCAACGATGGATGCGGGGGAACCACGACCAGCGACCAGCATCGCGGCTTATGCTTCCGAGACAAGGAACCTGAAGCTCTAACTGAGCGCCCGTCTCAAGGTGCTGGGCGTGGCAGCCGCCCCGGTCGATGGCTGTGATCGGCCGCTTCGCCGCTGCCCTGGATCTCGCAGGCGACCCGGCGAGAATGGAGAAACCGCCGGTGGTTAGCGCGGTGTACGGGGTACGCGGGCGCTCGCCGCGCCGCTGGCGGCGCAGATGCCGACGGTGAACCCTCGCGGTAGGCGAGTGGCGCCGTCTCCGCAGGCTCGGCTGATCTGTGCTTGAGTAACCCGCGCGCCCGACAGGTCCGCGCCGCGCAGATTGGCGCGTCTGAGGTCGGCGCCGGATAGGTCTGCGTTCTTGAGGCTGGCTCCGGCGAAGCTGACGCCAGCCAGCTGAGCCTCGCGAAAAATCGCGCCTGACAGGGACGCCCCCGCGAAATTGGCGCCGATCATGGAAGCGCCAGAGAAGTTCGCGCCTTGCCCAGTGGCGCCACGCAGATCGGCGCTGAACATCTCGGAATCCGAGAAGTTCGCACTGCGGATCACGGTCTCGCGCAGGTTGACCCCGACCATCTCCGAATTCGACAGATCGGCGCGGGTCAGGTCGGCGCCCCGAAAACTGGCCCCCATGGCCTCGGCTCCGGAAAGATTGGCGCTGATAAAGCGGGCCCCGGCAAAGTTGGCGCCGACGATGCCGACGCCAGACAGATCGGCGCGGGTGAAATCGCTGCCGGAAAAATCCGAGCCCACCAGTTCCGACCCACGGAGCGTCGCGCCTACGAGAGCTGCGCCGGTGAAGCGCGCATTGGTGAAGGTCGAGCCCGAAAGGTTGCGTCCAGACAGGTCGCACCCGTGGCAGGCGCCGCCGATCGACACCATTCGGGCCACGTTTCGTTCGTCCCAGCCCAGGGACTCGGCGTTGGCGACGGCCGGCGCCCAGACCACGGCCGCAACGCCCAGCAGGGCGAGGGTCGAAAGTCGGAACGGAGCGATCGGGCGGATCATGCAGCCTGAATGCCTCTCGGCGGCTCGGAAGACCACTTAAATCGCGGTAAGGTCAGAGACTTAGGTAGGGCGCTCTTTGGGCGCGAAGGTCAGCAGCCTGGAATTCTGAGGCCCCCGGGCAGGGTGGTTGAGCCGTCGCCGCACGCGCGGTTGAGCTGTCCCTGCGTCAGGCCCGTGGCGCCACCCAACTGGGCGCCCGAGAAGTTGGCGCCGTCCAGGGTGGCGCCCGAGAAGTTTGCGCCGCGCAAATAGGTTCCGACGAAGCTGGCGTTCGACAGATCGGCGTTGGCGAAGTTCGACCCCGAGAAAACTCCGCCATAGGCCTCGACGTCGCGCAGATCTGCATTGGAAAAGCGCGTGCGGTTCATGACCACCAGGCTGAGGTCGGCCTGGCGCAGGCGCGCCCCGGAAAAGTTGCGACCGCTGCCTTCGAAGCCGGAAATGTCAGCCTGGAACAGATTGCAGCCGGGGCAACTGGCGCCACCGCGCACGCGCTCGATCTGTCCGGCGTTCTGAGCTTGGGCGGGAAGGGCGGCAACACCGAGGGCAAGGGCGGCGAGGGCGACGGCGAACTTCATGATGGGTCTCCGAAGATGTCATCGTCCGCAAAGCAAGAACCAAGCCGTGCCGAAATGGGAAGCCCGGGAATGCGGCTTTACATCGCCGACCTAGCGCCCCAGCCTGTCTAACGCTCCCTGCAGGATCCAGGCGGCGGCGGTGCGATCGACCACTTCGGCACGGCGCCGGCGGGTCAGGTCAAGTTCATCGATCAGGAAGCGTTCAACCGCCGTGGTCGATAGCCGCTCATCCTGAAAGGCCATGGGGATGGGACGGATGCGGTCCAGATTGCGCGCGAAGGCGCGAGCCGACTGGGCGCGCGGCCCCTCTGACCCATCCATGTTCAGCGGCAGACCAATGATCAGGGCGGAGGCGTTGCGCGACGTCATCAGCTTCAGGACCTGTTCAGCGGCCTGGGTGAACCTGGTCTTGCGGATCAGCTCCAAGGGCGAGGCGATCATGCGGGTGGCGTCCGACGCCGCCACGCCGATCGTCTTTTCGCCCAGGTCGAGGCCCAGCCAGGGCGTATTCGGCGGCGTGGCGGCGACCAGCTCTTCGAGATGACAGACTGGCATCAGACGTCGTCGACTCCGATCGCGGCGCCCTCGCTCTCCAACAGGTTGATCTGCTTGACGCCCTTGTGCGGGATTTTCAGCCGTACGCCCGCACCGTAGCAGCCCGCCTCGGCCAGCAAGACCGCGCCGCCTTTCTCTAACGCCGCCTGTAGCGCACGGCGGGCATCCTTCCCCGGGTCCAAGCGGATCCCTTCGAAATTGCTCATTGTTCCAAGCGACACGCCTGAAAGCTGCGCAACGCGCTCGCGGGGCCAGCCGACCAGGGCGGGTGCGGCGCGAGCCAGGGAACCGGTCAGGATCAAGGCGACTTCCTCTGATGGACGAGCGGGTCCAAGCTTAGCGAGGCGCCCGGCGATTTGAAACGTCGCGCGCAGAGGCGAAAGCGTGATTGACCCGGCGGGGTCCGTCGTGCGCTTTGGACGTATGATCTGTCGATTGTTCTGCGTCGCTTTCGCCCTGGCCCTGACCGCCTGTTCTCCTGCCACCGAAGCACCGGCTGGGTCTGCCGATACGGAAGAACTGACGTCCGAGCTCATATCCCTGGCCGACCCGGCGCCCGAAAAATCTTCTGTCTCTGCTCGCGAAACGGTCATCAGCGCGCTGGCGACTGACTCCGCAGAGATGCAGGAGGCCGCCAGCGTCTCTCAGCTTCATCTGCTGCCCGAGAGCGACGCCAAGGTGCTGAGCCTTTCCAACGGCGACCCGGCGGCGAATGGCCTGGTGACCTACCTGGCGTTGTTCGTCAGCCCGGCCGAGGGCTGGCGCCTTTATCCGATCGGAGACTTCGCGGCCTGGAGGGTGACCGATAGCGCCCCGGGCCGTGTCCGCATCGACTATCGCCAGGACGCCTTCGGTCCGGCGGGCGATATCGTCCAGCGTCGCGCCCGCGCGGTGGTGGAGTGGACTCGCGAGCCCAACGGGTCGCCGCCGGATCAGGCCATTGTGGCTGTTCAGCCGCAGGGTTGACTTGTGAATCCGGCGCGCGGCGACTAAGCCCGGCGGCTGGATTTCACTCATCGTGTGATCGGAGGGCAGCATGGCCATCGACGCCGCGACGGTGCGCAAGGTGGCGCATCTCGCCCGCATCAAGACGTCCGAGGACCGGCTCGAGGTCTTGGCCGGAGAGCTGAATGGCATCCTCGCCTGGATCGAGCAACTGGACGAGGTCGACATCCAGGGCGTCGAGCCCATGACCTCGAACGTCTCCCAGCCAATGCGGCTGCGCGACGACGTGGTGACGGACGGCGGCAAGCTGGCGGACGTCCTGTCGAACGCGCCCAAGAGCGCCGACGGCTTCTTCGTGGCCCCGAAGGTGGTCGAGTGATGTCTGACCTGACCAAACTCACACTCAAGGCCGCGCTGGACGGTCTCAGGGCTAGGGACTTTTCCTCCGAGGAAATCACCCGCGCGTTCCTGTCCAATATCGAGGCAGCCAATCCGAGTCTGAACGCCTATGTCGAGGTGACGGCGGACAAGGCGCTGGACATGGCGCGGGCCTCCGACGCCCGTCGGGCGAAAGGCGAGGGCGGGGCGTTGGAAGGCGCGCCGCTGGGGATCAAGGACCTGTTCTGCACTGACGGGGTCCAGACCACGGCCGGCTCCAACATGCTCAGGGGCTTCGTCCCGCCGTATGAGTCGACCGTTACCGCCAACCTGTGGCGCGATGGGGCGGTGATGCTGGGCAAGCTGAACATGGACGAGTTCGCCATGGGCTCGTCGAACG
>CAZITK010000046.1:0-10424 GCA_964542145.1 uncultured Brevundimonas sp. | reverse complement strand
GCGCCCTTCGGCCCCACGTCGATCCGCTCGATACAGGCCTTCTTGCAGCGGGCCTTGATCTCGACGATGCGCAGCAATTGCTTCGCCTCTTCCGGCAGGGGGCCGAACCGGTCGATCAGTTCAGCGGCCAGGGCCTCGCGGTCCGCCCCCTCCTCCGCATCCGACAAACGTCGATAGAGGCTAAGCCGGACGTTGAGATCCGGCACATAGTCCTCGGGGATGAGGACGGCGGCCCCGACATTGATCTGGGGCGACCAGCCGCGATCGGGGGCCTGCTCGCCCTGTTCCTTCAGCTCGGCGACCGCGTCCTCCAGCATCTGCTGATACAGCTCGACCCCGACCTCGCGGATATGGCCAGACTGCTCGTCGCCCAGCAGATTGCCGCCGCCCCTCTGGTCCAGGTCGTGGCTGGCCAACTGGAAACCGGCGCCCAGATTGTCCAGCGATTGAAGCACCTGCAGCCGCCGCTCGGCCGACAGGGTCATGGGCTTGGTCGGATCGGTTGTCAGATAAGCAAAGGCTCGCGCCTTGGCCCGGCCGACCCGGCCCCGGATCTGATAGAGCTGGGCCAGGCCGAACATGTCGGCCCGGTGCGCCACCAGAGTGTTTGCCGTGGGAATGTCGAGCCCCGACTCAACGATGGTGGTCGAGACCAGCACGTCGTACTCGCCGTCATAGAAGGCGCTCATGACCTCTTCCAGCTGGGTCGCCGCCATCTGGCCGTGGCCGACCACGAACTTCACCTCGGGCACCTGTTCGCGCAGGAACCGCTCGATCTCGGGCAGGTCCTTCAGGCGCGGCGCGACGTAATAAGCCTGACCGCCGCGATATTTCTCGCGCAACAGGGCCTCGCGCACCGTCACCGGATCCCAGGGCAGGACATAGGTCCGCACGGCCAGGCGATCGACCGGCGGGGTGGCGATGATCGACAACTCGCGAATACCGGACAACGCCATCTGAAGCGTGCGCGGGATCGGCGTGGCGGTCAGGGTCAGCAGGTGAACGTCGGCGCGCAGGGACTTGAGCTTCTCCTTGTGCTTGACGCCGAAGTGCTGCTCCTCATCGACGATAACCAGTCCGAGGTCCTTGAACCCGACCTGTTCGGACAGCACCGCGTGGGTGCCGACCACGATCTCGATCGAGCCGTCCTTGAGCCCCGCGCGGGTCTCGGCGGCCTCCTTGGCGGGCACCATGCGCGACAGCTGGCGCACCTTGACCGGCCAGCCGGCGAACCGCTCGATGAAGGTCTTGTAGTGCTGGCGCGACAACAAGGTGGTGGGGCAGACCACCGCCACCTGGTGTCCGCTCATGGCCGCCACGAAGGCCGCCCGCAGCGCCACCTCGGTCTTGCCGAAGCCGACGTCGCCGCAGATCAGCCGGTCCATCGGCTGGCCCTTGCCCAGATCCTCCAGAACGTCACCGACGGCGTTCAGCTGATCCTCGGTCTCTTCGTAGGGAAAGCGGGCGCAGAATTCGGCGAACAACCCCTGCGGCGGGGTCACGGCGTTGGTCGTCCGCAGCGCGCGCTTGGCCGCGAGCGCGATCAGCCCCTCGGCCATGGCGCGCAGGCGTTCTTTCGCTTTCGCCTTGCGCGCCTGCCAGCCCGCCCCGCCCAGGCGGTCCAGTTGCACGCCGTCGCTGTCGGTTCCGTAGCGGGTCAGAAGGTCGATGTTCTCCACCGGCAGGTAGAGCTTGGACTCCCCCGCGTACATCAGCTCCAGACAGTCGTGGGGCGCTTCCTGAATCTCGAGGGTCTTCAGGCCCTCATAGCGGCCGATGCCATGGTCCAGGTGGACGACCAGATCGCCGGTGGTGAGCGCCGAGGCCTCGGCCAGGAAGTTCGAGGCCCGGCGCTTCCGGCGCGGCCGGGCCAGGCGGTCGCCCAGAATGTCGGTTTCAGAAATGACCGCCAGGTCGCCGGCGATGAAGCCGTGCTCCACCGGGAGGACGGCGCGCAGATACATTTCGGCATTAGCGCGCAGCACGTCGGCGTGGTCTCGCACCACCACGACGGGCTCGAGCCCGTGGTCGCCGAGCATGGTGGCGAGCCGCTCGGACGAGCCTTCCGTCCAGGAGGCGAACAGCACGCGCTTGCCTTCGGCTTGCAGCGCCTGGGCGTGGGCGGCGACGGCCTCGAACAGGTTGACGCTGTCCTGCGCGCGTTCGGCGGCAAAGGTGCGGCCCAGGCGGCCGCCCAGATCTTCCGAGCCATCCGCCTGGAACGGGCTGAAACGGCGGAGGCGATGGTCGGCGACGGCGTGGGTCCAGGCCGCGTCATCGAGATACAGGCGCTCGGGCGGCAGGGCGCGATAGGCGGCGCCGGCCTTGCCCCCACCAGCCTTGCCTTGGGCGGCCTCGGCCCGCGCCTCGGCGGCGTCGGCGGCGATGGCCCAACGCTCTTCGCGCGCCTGGTCGAGGTTGTGGTCGAGAAAAAGCTGAGAACCCTCCGGCAGATAATCGAAAAGGCTTTCCAGCCGCTCGTAGAGCAGCGGGATCCAGTGCTCCAAACCCTGCCGCCGCGCCCCTTCGCTGACGGCGACATAGAGAGGATCGTCGGTTCCGGCGCCGAATAGGTTCAGATAGCCGCTGCGGAACCGGGAAATGGTCTCGGGCGATAGCAAAGCTTCCGACACCGGGGCCAGGGTCACGGCCCTCAATTGGCGGGTCGAGCGCTGGGTGGCCGGATCGAAGGCGCGGATCGATTCCAGCTCCGAGCCGAACAGGTCCAGGCGCACCGGCTCCTCGAAGCCCGGCGGAAAGACGTCGATCACCCCGCCCCGAATGGCGAACTCTCCGCGGTCAGACACGGTCGAGGCCCGGACATAGCCGTTGACGGAGAAATACCGCTCCAGCGCCGCCGTATCGACCTCTCGGCCGACCTTGGTCTCGAAGCCCGCGGCCGCGGTCACCTCGCGCGGCGGCGTCTTCTGGGTGGCCGAGGCCACGGTGGCGATGACCAGCAGCGGCGCTTTGTCGGCGGGATCGCGCGCCGCCAGTCGGGTCAGGACCGCCATGCGCTGGGCCTGGATCGCCGGCGTCGGGCTCAGTCGGTCATAAGGCAGGCAGTCCCAGGCCGGAAACTCCAGGGTTTCAATGTCTTCCGAGAAAAAGTCGAACGCCTGGGCGAACCCCGCCGCGCGCTGATAGTCGCGCGACACGAACAGGGCGACCCCGCCCTCGGCCTTCAGCCGCTGGGCCGTCGCCAGGGCGTCCAGGCCTTCGGGCGCGCCGGACAGGATCAGGTCATCGACCACGCCGGTCGGATTGGCGCGGGCGTCCATCACCCGATCCCCTTGCGGACCTCGGCGGCCACCTCGTCGCGCAGAAAGGCCTGAAGCCGGCGCATCACCGAGCCGTCCATCTCGGCCGGGACTGGGTTGCGCCCCACGATCCACGGATAGAGAAACTCATCATCCACGTCCAAGAGACGCTCCAACTCACTGATTTCCTGTTCGGACAGGGCCGCACCGTGCCGATCCACGAACGGTCCCATCACCAGATCAGACTCGCGCGTTCCCCGCCGCCAGGCACGAAAGGCGATACGCTGCAAACGGGTCTTCACGCACGGATCGGCGTCGGCCACGGGGTCTCCGGTCCGGTCAAACAACTGGGTGGGTTCACATAGCGTTCCGCCCGCCCCGGCGCCACACTGATGCGGCATGAGGCCGGAGATTCTCTTTCCCCTGTTCGCCGCGTCCGACAGCCTGAAGGGCGTCGGCCCGCGCCTGAAGCCGCTCGTCGAGAAGCTGGCGGGGCCGCTGGTGCGCGACGTGCTGTTCTTGGCGCCCTCTGGCGTGCTGCGGCGGCGGCGCACAACCGCGACTCAGGCCTTCGAGGGCGAGATCGCCGTGCTGGAGGTGCTGATCGACAGTCACATCCCGCCCAAGAAACCCGGCCAGCCATTCAAGGTGCGGGCGTCCGATGACACCGGCTTCGTCCATCTGGTCTGGTTCGGCGGCTCGCCCCAGCACGTCCAGCGGCTGTTGCCGCGCGGCGAAAAGCGCATCGTCTCGGGCAGGGTGGAGCGCTTCAACAACGAGGTGCAGATCGCCCATCCGGACGTGCTGACCCTGGCCAAGGCCGGCGAACTGCCGATGTCGGAGCCAGTCTATCCGGCCACGGCGGGCCTCACCTCGCGCATCCTGCGGCGGATCGTGCTGGCGGCTCTGGATCTCGCGCCCGACCTCCCGGAATGGCAGGACCCGCCCTGGCTGGCGCGCCAGCAGTGGCCCGGTTGGCGCGCCGCGATCCAGGCCCTGCATTCTCCCGCAACCGAGGCCGCGGTTGGGCCTGACGCCCCGGCCCGTCAGCGCCTGGCCTATGACGAGCTGTTGGCCCACCAGCTGGCCCTGGCCCGCCGCCGCGCCGTGCGAGTGGCCGCCCCGGCGCCCGTGATCCGTCCATGCGCGGCCTCTGAGGCCGTCGAGGCCGCCTTGCCCTTCACCCTGACGGGCGCGCAAATCCTGGCCTTGGCGGAAATTCGCGGCGACCTCGCCTCGGGGCGCCAGATGGGTCGACTGCTGCAAGGCGACGTCGGCTCGGGCAAGACCGCCGTGGCCGTCCTGGCCATGGCGGACGCCGTGGCGTCGGGAGTCCAGGCCGCCCTGATGGCCCCGACCGAAATCCTGGCCCGCCAGCACCATGAGCGGCTGACGCCCCTGTTCGCCGCCGCCGGGATCGACACCGTGCTGCTGACCGGACGCGACACGGCGGCCGAGCGGCGCGGCCGGCTGCTGGCTTTGGCCGAGGGCTCGGCCGCCGTCGCCATCGGCACCCACGCCCTGTTCCAGGAGGGCGTGCGGTTCGCCCGGCTGGGCCTGGCCGTCATCGACGAGCAGCACCGTTTCGGCGTCAACGAGCGCCAGCGGCTGCAGGCCAAGGGCGATCCGGCCGTGGGCGCGGTTCACCTGCTGACCATGTCGGCCACCCCCATCCCCCGCACCCTGGAGATGACCCAGTACGGCGATCTGGAGGTTTCTCGCCTGACCGAGAAACCGCCCGGTCGCACGCCGATCACCACGGCCGTCCTGCCCCTGGCCCGGCTTGAGGAGGTGGCGGAACGGCTGAAGCGCGCCGTGGCCGAGGGCGCCCAGGCCTACTGGATCTGTCCGCTGGTGGCCGAGTCCGAGGCCGCCGATCTCGCCGCTGCCGAGGGCCGGGTGGTGGAACTGCGCGCCCGACTGGGGGTTCCTGTGGGACTGGCGCACGGGCAGATGCCGGGACCGGACCGCGAGAGCGTCATGGCCGCCTTCGCCGGCGGGACCATCCTCGTCCTGGTCGCCACGACCGTGGTGGAGGTCGGGGTCGATGTGCCGAACGCCACCATCATGGTCATCGAACACGCCGACCGCTTCGGTCTGGCCCAACTTCATCAGCTGCGCGGGCGGGTGGGGCGCGGCGACCGGGCCAGTTCCTGCATCCTGCTTTACGCGGCGAGCGAGAGCGGCGAGTTGGGCGAGACGGCCCGCCAGCGGCTGGAGACCCTGCGCCGCACCGACGACGGCTTCGAGATCGCCGAGGAGGATTTCCGTCTGCGCGGAGGCGGCGACCCGCTGGGCCTGCGCCAGAGCGGCTTTCCTGCGTATCGCTTCGCCGATCCGGTCCGGCATCGGGGGTTGATGATGACGGCCCATGATGACGCCCGGCTGATCCTGGGCCGCGATCCCGACCTAGTCAGCGAGCGGGGCCAGGCGATCCAGGTGCTGGAGGCCCTGTTCGACTGGCGTTCGCATCGCGCGGGAAGCGACTGACCCGCGCCGTCACCACACTCATCCGCCGTCATGCTCGGGCTCGACCCGAGCCCCCGCTCGCAGGCATCCAACCCGGGGCGGCTGGAGCGTAGGATCAAGTCCGACGATGACGGCTCCGGCGGTCCAGGGTGGCGCCTGGGCTCATTGCCGCTCTCGCCAGAAAGTCAGACGGCCTTCGACGTCCTGTTCAAGATCGGCCCAAAACAGATTGTAGGGACTGGCCATTCTCCGCTCCGTCCAATTACCCTCAGGATGGAAGGCCGGAGAGGTGGGTTCGGTATAACGCAGCAGCCCGCCCCGGCACTGGGTTCGGGTCAGCCGTGACTGGATGGGCGGCCGCGCGCCCCATTCCAGCCCCGTGGCGCTTGCCCCGCCCCGGTGACGCCGGGCGTCCGCCACCTGGTCGATGGCCGCCCCCAGCAGCGGGTTGACGCACAACGCCTCTCGCTCGCCCAAGTCCTCCAGCCAACCCTGGTCGTTCCACACCACGGCGCGCCGCAACCGCCGCCGGGCGGCGTCCTCGTGCCCCTCTCCCACCGCCGACCAGGCCACGACGCAGCCCACCTGAATCGGCGAGCCGCAGCCGGGGACCGGTTTATCGGCCCGGTAGTTGGCGGCCGGAACCACCGCGTCAATCAGGTAGACGGCCGCCAGTCGGGCGCGCAGGTCCGCATCGCCTGCCACCCGCTCGCGCACCAGCCGCTCCAGCAGCTCGGCCCCCTGCTCCACCCCGACCAACACAATGGGCCCGTCCGCATGGCTCACCAGCCAAACCTCGAAGGCCCGGGCGATGTCCCGATAGGCGAAGACCCGCGCCTCGCGCGCATCGTCGCGGAGAGTCAGGCGGCTATAGAGCCCGGCCTGGCGATAGCGCGGCGCGCTGATCGCCCCGGCTCGTGCGAACGGCCCGACATAGTTCGGCAGCACCACCCGCTCGAGGAAGCGATCCGCCTCGGCGTCATCGATGGGGGCCAGCCACTCGGCCTGTGCGTAGGTGGTGGGGTGGACGAAGAACACTACCGCCTCGCCGGTCCCCTTCGGCAGGCGGACATTCCACAGCGCCCAGGCCTCGGGCCGCCTATAGTCGGGCGCGGAGGGAGGATCATAGGCCTGAAACGGGATGTTGGGGTCCAGCCTGGCGCGCAGGATGTCTCCCCGCCACACCGCCACCCCGGCCGCGACCACCAACACCACGGCCAGCAGCAGCCAGCCAAGCCCCTGGCGCAGGGTCAGACCTCGAGCGCCCCTGGCCACGTCTAACCCGCCTCTCCTGCGAAGGCCGGGAAAACGGGCGCAGCATCATTCATCGATATGGGTCCGCCCGATTCAGGAAGTCCTGCACATAGCGCCGCACCCCCTCTTCCAGCGGCGTCGACTGACCTGTCCAGCCGGCCGCGCGGATGCGCTCCATGCGGGCCTCGGTGAAATACTGATACCGGTCACGGATCACCTCGGGCATGTCGATGTAGCCGATGTCCGGATCGCGACCAGCGGCGGCGAAGGTGGCCCTGGCCAGATCGAGGAAGGATCGCGCCTGCCCGGACCCGGCGTTAAACACCCCCGACACCTCGGGGGTGTCCAGCAGCCAGACGACCATGTCGACCACGTCGTCGACGAAGACGAAGTCACGCAGCTGCTCGCCGTCGGCATAGTCGGGCCGATGCGAGCGGAACAATTCGACCCGCTCGCCCGCCGCCACCCTGGGCCAGATCTGGGCCACGACCGACTTCATGCCGCCCTTGTGGTACTCGTTCGGGCCATAGACATTGAAGAACTTCAGTCCCGCCCACTGCGGCGGCGCCTCGCCCCGCTTCGCCTTGGCGCGGGCATGGATGTCGAACAGGTTTTTAGAATACCCATAAGCGTTTAGTGGACGCAGTGACTTGAGCCTCTCAAGATCGTTCACGTCTTCGAAGCCCGCCGCGCCGTCGCCATAGGTGGCCGCCGAGGAGGCATAGACCAGACGCCGGTCGCGCACGGCGCACCAGTCGAACAGATCTCGGCTGAGGCTGAAGTTGGAATGGATGATGTGGTCGGCGTCCGGTTCGGTCGTCGAGGACACCGCCCCCATGTGCACCACCGCCTCGACCCGCTCGCCGTGCTGCTCCAGCCGATCGAACAGCACCTCGGGCGCCCAGAAATCATGGATGGCGTGTTTGGCGATGTTCTTCCATTTGCCGCTGTCGGCCGTGCGCAGGCGGTCCACCACCACGATATCGGCGCCGCCCTGCTCGGACAGCCGCGCCACGATGTTCGAGCCGATGAAACCCGCCCCGCCGGTGACCACAATCATAGGGCGGCTCATGGCTTGTCCTTCATCTTCTCGATCGTCCGGGTCGTCGAAAAGCCGTCCTTGAAGTCCGCAAGCCGCACCTCGCCACCCCAGCTTTCGACCAAATCGCCGCCCACGACCCCCTCGCGGGTATAATCCGAGCCCTTGATCAGCACATCGGGCTTCAGCCGCTCGATCAGGGCCAGCGGCGTGGGATCGTCAAAGGCGGTGACCCGGTCCACGCTGGCCAAGCCGCCGATGACCACGGCGCGGCTGTCCAGATCGTTGACCGGCCGGCCCTCGCCTTTCAGCCGCCGCACCGACTCGTCGGTGTTCAGGGCCACGATCAACCGGTCGCACCAGCCACGCGCCTGGGCCAGATAGGCGACATGGCCCCGGTGCAGGATGTCGAAACAGCCGTTGGTGAAGCCGACCCGCACCCCCTGCCGCTTCCAGGCCTCGACCTCTTCATAGAGGATGTCGATGGGTGTGACCTTGGCGTGCGCGGCCGCTGCATGGCCGGTCATCTCCGCGTCGATCAGCTCCGCGGGCGTAACCACGGCCGTGCCGCTCTTTCCGACCACCACCCCCGAGGCCAGGATGGCGAAGGCGGCAGCCTCCTCCAGTTCCGCCCCCGCCCCGATGGCCAGCCCCAGCGCGGCGATCACCGTGTCTCCGGCGCCGGAGACATCGAACACCTCTCGCGCTCGGCCGGGCACATGCACCACCGTCCCGCCCCGCCGCATCAGGCTCATGCCCTTCCCGGCACGGGTGACGATCAGGGCCTGGGCCTCGCAGCGGTCGATCAGGGCCGCCAGCGCTGTCTCGATCTCGGCGTCGCTGCCGGTCGGCAGGCCCGTCGCGGCGGCCAGTTCCGAGGCGTTGGGCTTGATCACCGTTACGGCGCCATAGCGAGCGAAGTCGCGGCCCTTGGGATCGACGATCACCGCGCGCCCGGAAGCCACCGCCGCGCGAGCCAACGCCTCGCTCACCGCCCCCTTGGCGTAATCTGAAAGAAGAATGACAGAGGCCTCTGACAAGGCTTCGGTTCTGCTCAGATCAGCGCCCGGGTTCTCCGCTTCCTCGGCGTCGAGGCGGAGTAACTGCTGGCCTGCAGCGACGAAGCGCGTCTTGACCGTGGTGACCCCATGGTCGGCGATCTCCAGAAAGCTCTCGATCCCTTCTTCCTGCGCCAGGGCGGCCTTCAACTCACGCGCCGCCGCGTCGTCGCCGATCAGTCCCGCTAGCCGCGCCCGCCCGCCCAAGGCAGCCACGTTGCGCGCCACATTGCCCACGGCGCCCGGCATAGCGACCTCGCGCTGGGCCTTCAGCACCGGGATTGGCGCCTCGGGCGAAATCCGGCTGACCTCGCCATAGACATAGCGGTCCAGCATCAGATCACCGACGCAGGCGACGGTGACGCCGCTGATCCGGTCGAGCAGGCTCTGAAGCTGGCCGAGGTCCATGGTCAGGGAGCTATAGCGCAGGGGGCGCGGCGTCCAGAGTGACTACTCCTCGCCGTCATGCTCGAACTTGATCCGAGCATCCAAAAGATCCGCCCTCGCCGACCGTGCGGCTGGACCCTCGGGTCAAGCGCGAGGGTGACGGCGTTGGAATTGTGCACTGTCAAAAAAACGAGTGCACATAGTGCACATTTCGAGGGCCGGCCTCCCCGTCCGATTTCCGCTCGGGAGCACCCTATCCCGCGAAGGCGTCAGAAACGGTCGTGAGAGGTCAGGCGGCGGCCTTCATGCGCGATTTGGTCAGGTCGTCATAGGCGATCAGCACTGCGGCCAGCGCCTCGAACTGATCCAGCGGCACCATGTTGGGCCCGTCCGACGGCGCGTTGTCGGGGTCCTGATGGGTTTCCATGAAGACGGCGTCGACGCCCACGGCCACGGCCGCCCGCGCGAGGACGGGCACGAACTCGCGCTGGCCGCCCGAGGACGTCCCCTGCCCGCCCGGCTGCTGCACGCTGTGGGTCGCGTCGAACACCACAGGACAGCCGATGTCGCGCAGGATCGGCAGGGCCCGCATGTCCGAGACCAGGGTGTTGTAGCCAAAGCTGGCGCCTCGCTCGCAGGCCATGACATTGGGGTTTCCGGCGCCCGTCACCTTGGCGATGACATTCTTCATGTCCCAGGGGGCCAGGAACTGGCCCTTCTTGATGTTGATGGCCTTGCCGGTGGCGGCCGCTGCCAGCAACAGGTCGGTCTGGCGGCTGAGAAAGGCCGGGATCTGCAGCACATCGACCACCTCGCCAGCGATGCGGCAGTGCTCCTCGGTGTGGACGTCGGTCAGGACCGGAAGTCCCAGCGTTTCGCGGATCTCGGCGAAGATCGGCAGCGAGCCCTCCAGGCCGAAGCCGCGCGCCGCGGAGGCAGAGGTGCGGTTGGCCTTGT
>CAZITK010000045.1:0-10824 GCA_964542145.1 uncultured Brevundimonas sp. | reverse complement strand
AAGGTGAAGGGCTTGGTCACCACGCCGACGGTCAGGATGCCGCGATCACGCGCGCACTTGGCGATGATCGGCGCCGCGCCCGTGCCGGTGCCGCCGCCCATGCCGGCTGTGATGAAGGTCATGTGCGCGCCTTCGAGGTGCGCGTGGATCTCGTCGGCGCTTTCCTCGGCGGCGTTCATGCCGACCTCGGGGTGGGCCCCGGCGCCGAGCCCTTGGGTGATCGTCTCGCCCAGCTGGATGCGGCGGTCGGTCTTGGCGAAGCTGAGATGCTGGGCGTCGGTGTTGGCGACGACGAACTCGACGCCCTCCAGGCCTGCATCGATCATGTTGTTGACGGCGTTGCCGCCGGCTCCGCCGACGCCGAACACGACGATGCGGGGTTTCAGTTCAGTGTTTTCAGGACGCACGAGCGACAGGGACATGTTTTCTTTCCGACCTTCCGAACCCTTCATCCGGCGGCCCAGGACCCGCACCCCCGCACAGAGTCCTGATTCCAGACAACGTTAATGAAGCGCGCATCAACGTTAAGGGTTGGTTACCGCTAGCGTGAGTCGGGCGTTCCGTGAGCGTTTTCTTAAGCTTGACCGATGCGGGCGGCCAAGATGTCCACAGGCGCGCAAAGAAAAGGGGCGGCTCCCGAAGGAGCCGCCCCATCCCGTTTCCGGGAGCCGTCCGTTCTTACCAGAAGCGGTAGTTCAGGCCGGCGAAGAAGCGACGGCCGAAGGCGTCGTACTGGTTGTAGAGCGTCGTGCCCAGCCAGGGGTTCGGCTCGTTGTCGAAGGCGTTGACCACCCCGGCGCGCAGAGCGAGTTCGTCGTTCACGCGATAGCGGACGGTGAAGTCGTGCCGCGCGAAGTCGCCGGTGCTGATCGAGTCGGCCGGGCGGTTGTCCGCATTGTTGATGAACACATTGGGCCGAACGATGTGGGTGGCGGTGTGCCAATCCACGGTCCAGTTCACACTCCAGGTATCGTTCGGCGCATAGGTCAGCGACGAAGTGAACCGGACACGCGGGTAGTAGATGTTGCCGCTCAGCACCGTCTCATCCGTCGGATCGTCGGTGTTGGTGTACTGTTCCTGCTTCAGCAGCCACAGACCGCCCAGGCGATAGGTGAACCGACCCCAGTCGCGGCCGAACACGTCGAAGGTGTCCAGGCCGTAGTTGACCGTGAAGTCCAGACCTTCGGTCTTCAGGCCCGCGTAGTTGATCGAACCCTGGATGAAGCCGCCGATCGGATCGCCGTTGGGCCCGCCGATGCCGAACGGGATGTCCGGGTTGTTGCGGAAGATAGTGGCGCAGGCCGCTTCGTTCAGGCTGGGACCGTTGACGCAGTTGGCCGCCGCCGTCGCGGCCGTGACCGCGGCGATCACGTTGTCGACCTCGATGTTGTAGTAGTCGAGGATGATCGACAGGTTGTCGATGAAGCGCGGCTGCAGGATCACCGAGAAGGTGAAGCTTTCCGATTCCTCGGCCTCCAGCGCGGGGTTCCCCGCGTTGACCCCCGCGATGCCCGACGTCGGGTTGAAGATGTAGGCGTTCGGCGCGCTCGGATCGGTCCAGTTGAAGGTCCCCGGGGCGAAGCCGTTACGCTGCGCCAGGAGTTCGCAGTTCTGGATGCGGTTCTGGCGACGCTCGGGCTCCAGGCTCGGGCTGGCGATGTTGCGGGTATCGCAGGGATCCGACGGCTGGTTCCAGAAGGTCTGGACAGCCGGGCGGAAGTTCTCGCCCAGGTTAGGCACCCGAACCGAGGTGTTGAAGCTGGTCCGGAAGGTGATGTCCTGGATCGGACGATAGACCAGGTTCACGCCCCAGGCGTCGATTTCGCCCACGGTGGTGTAGTCGGCGTAGCGATACGAGCCGCTGAGCTCGGCGAATTCACCGAACATCGAGTCACGCAGCAGCGGGACGGCCAGTTCGGCGAAGCCTTCGTGGCTCTCATACTCGGCGCCCAGGAAATCGGGGCCGGTGTTGAGGAACAGGTAGCGCCCGTCGGTGTCGGCGTCGCGGCCAACCCCTTCGGTGTATTCCTTGCGGTACTCGTAGCCCGCGGCAACGCCGATCGGGCCGGCGCCCCAGAAGTCCCAGAGTTGGCCCGAGACGCGCGCCAGCCCCTGATGCTGCTGATTGAGTTCGCGAACATTGACCTGGGCGAAGGCGTAGTCCAGCGCCGCCTGGCTCTGATTGCCGGCGCCGAAGACGTTCAGCGGCTGACATTCATTGATCGAATCACGGCCATACTGCGAATCGCGGATGTCGCCGCCGCGCCAGTAATCAAACAATGAGCCGTCGGGCGCGCCCTGAGCCGACAGGAGCGAGATACGGCAGACGATGTTGCCGGCCGCGCCCATGACACCGGCGGTGTCGACCACGGCGTCCGCCGCCCACTGGAAACGCTGAACGTCAAGGCCAGCTTCGGCGTTGAGGTTCTCCATCTCGCCGTAGGTGTAGCTCAGATCCCAGGCCACGTTACGGACAAAGCCAAGGCCGTCGAACGTGCCTTCCAGACCACCCACGAAGCGCGTCACTTCACGGACGTTCTCCTGATAGCGCTCGGGGCCGAACATGGCGTGACGCGCCCAGGGAGCGGCGACCGTGCCGATCGCCACGCCCGGCGAGTCAGCGGTCGGCGTGCTGTACTGCGTCACCGTGTTGGTGGCGATGGCGTCCTTGATGGCCTGCGAAAGGAAGGCGTTGTCGGACCACCGCAGGTCGAACTGAGACGTCGCCCGCAGGATCGGCGCGGCGTTCGCGGCGTAGGTGTTGGCCAGGTTGATGTCGAAGAAGGTCGGTTGACCGACGAAGGAGCTTTCTTCCTTGACGTACTTGGCCTCGAGGAACGCGCGCACGTTCGGCGTGACGTTGAAGCCGGCGCCGACCTGATAGCGCTGGGCCTCGTTGCCGGGCCACTGGCCCAGCAGGGAGAAGTCCGCCGGGTTCACGCCGTCGCCGCCGATGTTGTAGGGGCGGTTGATGCCGGTGTTCCCCACGCGCTGACCGAAGTTGGCCAGGCGAGCGGTGCCGCCGTCATACCACCAGGTCTGGCCCGGGGTGACGCCATAGCAGTTCGCCGAGTTGAAGGCGGTGCACTGCGTGTTGGCGACCAGCGGGTTGTTGAACGCGCTGGGCTGCTGGGTGTTCGCGATCGTGGTTTGACCCCAGCGCGGACGATCCATCCGGCGCAGGTTGAAGAACAGGGCGTTGTCGACGAAGCCGTCGACGGGCGCGCCGACCGGATCCGCATCGATGCCGAGAATGGTGGGCGCGCGGGCGAGCCACGGAATATCGAACGAGGTGATCTCGTCCTGCTTCTCGTACTCCGCGTGCGCATAGAGGTTCAGGCGGTCGTCGAAGAAGTTGCGCCCGAGCAGGGCCGACACGCGACGGGTGGCCTCGCCGTTCGAGTTGATCTGGCCGTAGTTGGCGTCGACCTCGAGACCTTCGAAGTCCTTGCGCAGGATGAAGTTGACCACGCCCGACACGGCGTCGGCGCCGTAGATCGACGAGGCGCCGCCGGTGACGATCTCGACGTTCTCGATCATCAGACGCGGAATGGTGGACACGTCCACCGACAGCGAACCGGCCGACGAGCCGACGTGGCGACGGCCATCCACCAGGGTCAGGGTGCGGCCGGTGCCCAGGCTGCGCAGGTTGGCGAATTCGAGGCCGAGCTGGTTCAGGACCGAGCCGGTGGTGTCGGTCGGCACAAGCGAGTTCGACAGGGCCGGAATGGTGGCCAGATAGTCGATGACGGTGCTCTGACCGGTCTCCAGCAGGGCCTCGCGCTGGACCTGGATCAGCGGGGTCGGCGCGTTCTCCGGATTACGGCGGATCAGCGAGCCGGTGACGACGATCTCGTCCAGCTGGGTGACGGAAGGGTCAGGCTGAGTCGCGGCCTGCTGAGCGAACGCCGGGGCCGACAGGGCCATGACGCCCGCCAAAACCGTAGTTCCGAAGAGGTATTTGCGAGTAGACAACATCGTGTGGGACGCCCCGACTGCTGGTGAAAGAAAGTACCGACCTTCCCCCAGGACGGTCGATTTCATCTGCGAGGCTAGACAGAGCCATCGGGCCAAACAAGCGATTCCGGCGGGAATCGGGCGGAGCGGTGGCTGACTGTTACAATCTGGACACAGTCGCGTCGCTCTGGGAACAACGGTCGGCGAGCCGCGATGCGGGTCTACAGATTCTCTCTGAGCCAGCCGGCCACGCGGGCCACCGGGCCTCGACCCTGGACGCGCGGGGCGTCGGCGGCGGTGACCTGGCGGGCCATCAGCTTGCGGGCGGAGACGGCTTCGCGCGGGCCGTAGGCGGCCCGCAGAAGAACTCCCGACGCGGCGCAGAAGGCGGGTCCGGCGGCGGCGTCGGCCAGGTGCGGGGCGCGCTGGGGCCGGCCCAGGCGCACCGGGCGATCGAAGACGCGGACAGCCAGTTCGCGCACGCCGGTCAGCTGGCTGGCGCCGCCGGTCAGGACCACGCCGGTCCCGGGTTCGAGCCCCGCGCCCGAGGATTTCAGACGGTCGCGGATCATCTCCAGCGTTTCCTCGACACGGGGGGCGATGACGGTCTTGAGCATGGCGCGGGGCACATAGACGGGGCCAGACGAAGGATCCTCGCCGCGCGGCGGGGCCTCCAGCGTCTCGCGATCCTCGTTGGCGCTGGCCATGGCCGACCCATGCAGCGTCTTGAGCCGCTCGGCGCCCGCGCGGCTGGTCGACAGGCCGCGCGCGATGTCGGAGGTGACATGGTCGCCGCCGACGCCCAGGGATTCCACATGCAGCAGGGCGCCGCCGCCCCAGACGGCGGCCGTTGTGGAGCCGCCGCCCATGTCGATACAGGCGGCGCCCAGTTCCATCTCGTCCTCTTCGAGGGCGGCGAGGGAGGAGACCACGGGGGCGGCGACCACCCCCTGAAGATCGAGGTGGGCCAGCTCGATGCAGTGGCTGAGCGAGGCGAAGACGCCCTCGGACATGGAGGCGACCATCAGGTCGAGCCCCAGCGCCGAGCCCTTCATCTGACGCGGATCACGCACCCCGCGCGCACCATCGACCGACCAGCCGATGGGCAGGACGTGAATGGGCCGACGATTCGGAAAACGCAGCTGGTCCAGCCCAGAAGCGATGGCGCGCGCCAGGTCGGCGTCGCCGACCGGTTGGCTGCCCAGGGAGACGCGGGTCTTCACCCGATGGCCCTGGATCTGGCCGATGGCGGTGGTGACGACCACGCCGGAGACGGGCGCGCCGGCGGCGCGCTCGGCGCGCTCGACCGCCTGGCCGATGGCGGCGGCGGCTTCGTCCATATCCACGATGGCCCCGCCCCGGACGCCTCTGGACTGGACATGGCCGACGCCGGCGACGCGGATGGTGCGGTCGGCGTGGCGCACGCCCTCGGGCGTCATGATGAAACAGGCCATCTTGGTCTGGCCCAGGTCCAGCGACGCCACCACCGGCGCACGCGCATGGGCGGCGGTCATGCCCAGCCGCTGCTCCACCGTCTGACCCCGACGACCCTGCCCGTTATCGTTCTTCATCGACCGACCCACATCCCTTGGTTCATCACGCCTCGCCCGTGTCCCGTCCCGGCCGGACGGCCACCGCTTCAGGCGAGCGCAGATCAACCCGAGCGAAGCCGAGGTCGAGCAGCCGCTCGCGCTGATCCAAAGCGTCTAGCTGGATCAGGGCGGCTTCTTCATCGATGGCCGGCAGCTGGATCACCGCGCCGTCCTTGAGCCGGATGTCCCAGCGCCGCTGATCGACCCGGACCAAGGCTTCGGTGCGGTCGCGCAGACGCGGCCGCTGGGCGATCAGCGGCAGGATGCCGGCGGCGGCCTGGTCGGCGCCGACGCCGACGATCAGGGGCAGTTCGGGATGGCGGCCGGGGTCGGCGCCGGGAATGACCTCGCCGCCGGGGCCGACGACATAGGCCTGGCCGCCGCTCTGCCACACGGCCATGCGGTCGTGCTCGATGACGGTGACCACCAGGGTGTCGGGGAGGAGGCGCACGACCTTGGCCTCGCGCACCCAGCCGACCTGCTCGACCGAAAGCCTGAGGGCGTCGAGATCGAGGCTGGTGATCGGCTGGCCGGCCTGCAGCGGCAGGGCGGCGCGGATGGCGGCCGAGGCCTCGGGCGAGGCGCCCTGAAGATGGACGCGTTGGAGACTGAGACCCATGCCGGCCAGGGTCGTGTCGACGCGGTGGCCGACAGCGGCGCCGATACGCTCGGCGCGGGCGCCGGTGAACAGGACGCCGCCCAAGAGCAGCACGCCGGCCGCGGCGCTGATGACAACGGCGCGCGGCGTCATGTCTATGCGGCCCACGGCCGAGACCTTGCCCGGCACGGCGGCGGGGCCGCGTCCCCGCTGCACCGGTGCGCGGCCCTTCGAGCCGGTCTGGCGGCGACCGCCGCGCACTACCGCCGGCATGAGGCGTCCTCCACCATCCAGCGAACCAGGGCGGGATAGTCCATGCCGACATGAGCGGCCTGTTCCGGGGCCAGAGAGGTCGGGGTCATGCCGGGCTGGGTGTTGATCTCCAGCACCACCAAGAGGTCGCGCTTCTCGTCGTAGCGAAAGTCGGTCCGCGTCACGCCGCGACAGCCCATCGCCGTGTGAGCCAGCTCGGCCTCGCGCAGGCAGCGTTCGAAGATGGCGGGCGGGATGTCGGCCGGCAGCTGATGGATCGATCCGCCCGGGGCATATTTGGCTTCATAGTCGTAGAAGCCCTTGACCGGGGTGATGTCGGTGACGGTCAGGGCGCGCGGGCCTGACGCTTCGCCCAGCACGGTGACGCACAGCTCGCGCCCGGCGATGAAGGGCTCGACCATGACCTGCTCGCCATAGATCCAGCTGGCCTCGCCCACGGCGGTGACGGGCGCGTCGCCCTCGCGCACCAGATAGACCCCGACCGAGGAGCCTTCGGCGTTGGGCTTGATGACATAGGGCGGGTCGATGACATGACCGGCCGACACGGCGTGGCGATCGAACAGGCCGCCGCCGGGCACGACCACGCCGGCCGTCGCCAGCACGGCCTTGGAGCGATGCTTGTCCATCGCCAGGGCGGAGGCCAGCACGCCGGAATGGGTGTAGGCGATGGCCAGGGTCTCGAGCACGCCCTGCACGCAGCCGTCCTCGCCCCACACGCCGTGCAGCGCATTGAAGGCGACGTCGGGTTTGAGATCGGCCAGGACCTGGACCAGGTCACGGCCTGCGTCGACGCGGCTGACCCGCGCGACCTGCCCCTCCAGCGCCTCGGCGCACATGCGGCCGGACGACAGCGACACCTCGCGCTCGGACGACAGCCCGCCCATCAGGACGGCGACATGAAGGTCGGAGAGCGGGCGGGACATGCGGATGGGCTTACTCGACGGGACGGACGGCCGGCCGCCTAGATCGCCCCATCAAGGTTTACGGCGGGTTTACCAAGGGGAGTGCGCCGCACATTTCCATCGTCACCCCCCGGACGTGTTCCAGGGGTCCATACGCTCAGACGCTTGAATGTCGCGCACACCCCCTGAAGTCCGAGCGTATGGATGCCCCAAACACGTCCGGGCATGACGAGTGAGGGGCTTAGGACCGCCTCCCGATCCGCTTGATCTCCCAGTCCAGCTGCACCCCGGTCTTGGCCAGCACGTCTGCACGGACGGCCTCGCCCAGGCCCTCGATGTCGGCGGCGGTGGCCTCGCCGGGATTGATCATGAAGTTCGAATGCAGCTCCGAGAACTTGGCGCCGCCGCCGGTCTCGGCGTGCAGCCTGCCGCGCCAGCCGGCCTCATCGACCAGTTTCCAGGAGGAATGGCCGGGGGGGTTCTTGAAGGTGGAGCCGCCGGTCTTTTCGCGAATCGGCTGGGTCCGTTCGCGGCGGGCGGTGATCTCGGCGATGCGGGCGGCGACGGCCTCGGGCGCGTCGGGGCGGCCGCGATAGGTCGCCTCCACCCAGATGATCTCGGCCGGCGCCTGGGAATGGCGATAGGTGTAGCCGAAGTCCTCCAGCGCATAGTCGACCCGCTCGCCCGCACGGTTGAGGCCCCAGGCGGACACGAGGACGTCCCTGGTTTCCGAGCCGTAGCAGCCGGCGTTCATGGTCAGGGCGCCGCCGATGGTTCCTGGGATGCCGGCGTAGAATTCCAGGCCCGCGATGCCGGCCCTGGCGCTGGCCTTGGCGACCATGGCGTCGAGCGCGCCGGCGCCGGCGGTGACCGTGTCGCCCTCGGTGGTGATCTGGGCCCAGGCCCGGCCGGCCAGGCGGATCACCACCCCTTCGACCCCGCCGTCGCGCACGATGACATTGGAGCCGACGCCCAGGACGGTGACGGGAATGGCCGGGTCCAGGCCTTTGAGAAAATCCGCCAGATCGTCGGCTTCGGCCGGAATGAAAAGGGCGTCCGCCGCGCCGCCGACCCGGAACCAGGTGTAGGGGCCGAGCGGCTCGTCGTGGAGCAGCTTGCCGCGAACGGTGGGAAGACGGTCACGCCAGCTCACCCCCGCCCCTCCAACTGCCCCGGCAGGGCGTAGGCCCAGGTCGTGATGTCGCCGGCGCCGAGGAAGACGACGAGGTCGCCCGGCTTGGCCTCTTCGGCGATCAGGACGGGGAGGTCGTCGACCGAGGCCAGGGCCTGGACGCGGCGGTGGCCGAAACGACGGACGCCCTCGACCAGGGCGTCCTTGTCGATGCCTTCGATCGGCGTCTCGCCAGCCGGATAGACATCGGCCACAAAGACCGAATCCGCGTCGCTGAAACAGGTGGAGAAGTCGTCCATCAGGTCGCGCAGGCGGGTGTAGCGGTGCGGCTGGACCACGGCGATGACGCGTCCGTGGTCCTCGCCCTCCCCGGCCCCTTGCGTCACCTCGCGAGCGGCCTTGAGCACGGCGGCGATCTCGACCGGGTGATGGCCGTAGTCGTCGATGATGCGCACGTCGTTGACGATTCCCGTGGTGGTGAAGCGTCGACGCACCCCGCCGAAGCCGGCCAGTCCCTGGCGAATGGCGTCCTCGGGGACCTCCAACTCACGCGCCACGGCGATGGCGGCGAGCGCGTTGGCGACGTTGTGGGCGCCGGTCATGGGCAGGTGGAGAGTCTCCATCCTCAGCGGCGGATCCAGCGCGGCCAGACCCTGCCCCTGGATGACCACGTCGAAACGGGCGCCGTCAGCGGCCATGCGCAGGTTCTCGGCTCGGACCATGGCCTGGGGGCTGAGGCCGTAGGTGACCAGCCGGCGGTTATCGATCTGGGCCACCAGCCGCTGGACCTCTGGATGATCCAGGCAGACGGCGGCGAAGCCGTAGAAGGGCGTGTTCTCGACGAAATCCACATAGGCCCGACGAACGCCGTCGAAGTCGCCGTAATGATCCAGGTGCTCGGGGTCGATGTTGGTGACGACGGCGACGGTCGATTTCAGGCGCAGGAAGCTGCCGTCGGATTCGTCGGCCTCGACCACGATCCAGTCGCCCTCGCCCACCTTGGCGTTGGCGCCGTAGGCGTTGATGATGCCGCCGTTGACAATGGTCGGGTCCATGCCGCCCGCGTCGAGCAGGGCCGCGACCATGGAGGTGGTGGTGGTCTTGCCGTGGGTGCCGGCCACCCCGATCGAGAACTGCAGCCGCATCAGTTCGGCCAGCATCTCCGCGCGGCGGACCAGGGGGATGCGGCGTTCGCGCGCGGCGCGCAGCTCGGGATTGTCCATCTTGACTGCGGTCGAATAGACCACCGCCGAAACGTCGTCCGCGACGTGGGTCGCGTCGTGGCCGACGTAGACGGTCGCGCCCAGGCTTTCCAGCCGCTGGGTGTTGGTCGAGGCCTTGGCGTCGGACCCCTGCACCTTGTACCCGATCTTGAGCATGATCTCGGCGATGCCGCTCATGCCGATGCCGCCGATGCCGACGAAATGGACGGGGCCGAGGTCGAAGGGGACGGGGCGCAGGCGAGGGCTCATGGCCGCGTCATAGCGAGGCTTTGGACCCGCGCAAACCGGGTGAGCAGCTCGACCACTATAAAGACACCGCATTGACACGCGGGGTCGTGGCCACCACGTTCGCGCGCTTTTTCAGCCGGACCCCCGAATTCATGCAGCTCGTCATTGTCGAAAGCCCGGCCAAGGCCAAGACCATCAACAAATACCTCGGCGCGGACTATCAGGTGCTGGCCTCGTACGGCCATGTGCGTGACCTGCCGTCCAAGGACGGGTCGGTCCTGCCCGACGACGACTTCGCCATGAGCTGGGAGGTCGACGCGCGGGCGTCCAAGCGCCTGTCCGAGATCGCCGAGGCCGCCAAAAAGGCCGATCGCGTCATTCTGGCCACCGACCCCGACCGTGAAGGCGAGGCGATCAGCTGGCACGTGCTGGAGGTGCTGACCAAGAAGAAGGCGCTGAAGGACACGGACGTCCAGCGCGTCACCTTCAACGCCATCACCAAGGGCGCCGTGCTGGAGGCCATGGCCCAGCCGCGGCAACTGGATATGGAGCTGGTCGAGGCCTATCTGGCCCGCCGCGCGCTGGACTATCTGGTGGGCTTCACCCTGTCGCCGGTGCTGTGGCGCAAGCTGCCGGGCGCCCGTTCCGCCGGACGGGTGCAGTCCGTCGCCCTGCGCATCGTCGTCGACCGCGAGATGGAGATCGAGCGGTTCAAGGCGCAGGAATACTGGTCGGTCGAGGCGGATCTGACCGCCGACAGCCCGCCGTTCACCGCCCGGCTGGTCAAGCACGCCGGCAAGCGGGTGCAGCGTCTCGACATCACCGACGAGGCCACGGCGCAGGCCGCCCGCGCCGCTATCGAAGCCGGCGCCTTCACCATCCGCGCCATCGAGAAGAAGCCGGTCAAGCGCAACCCCTC